>JASFQX010000044.1:0-8294 GCA_050115215.1 Chloroflexota bacterium | reverse complement strand
AACCCGAGCAGGATCCCGAGTTCACGCTGGTGCAGCACGGCAACCAGCCGCTCGAGCCCACCATCGACGGCGACTGGAAGGTCTTCGACATGACGGTGGACCAGATGGACTGGCAGATCGACGCCATGAAGGAGCCGGTCAAGGCGCTCGGGTACAACAAGATGTGGCCGGGGCCGGCGCTGCGGGTCACCGAGGGCGACAAGGTCCGCATCAACATGACCAACAACCTCGATGAGACCACCGGTGTGCACATGCACGGCATCGAGTTCGACAACTGGTACATGGACGGCATCCCGTTCGTGACCCAGCCACCGATCATCCCGGGCGAGACGTTCAGCTATGAGTTCGTGGCCACGCCCCACGGCTCGCACATGTACCACTCCCACCACAACGCCACCGACCAGGTCGGCCGCGGCCTCCTGGGTGCGCTCATCGTCGACCCCGCGGATCCCAACGAGCGCTACGACCGCAAGTACGGCGTGACGCAGGAGTACATCTTCATCCACAACGACTCGCTGGGCGGCTTCACCATCAACGGCAAGGGCTTCCCCGCGACCGTGCCGATCCTCGCCAAGAAGGGTGAGCGCGTGCTCATCCGCTACCAGAACGAGGGCGTGATGATGCATCCTTGGCACACCCACGGCTTCCGTCAGCTGGTGGTGGCTCGCGACGGTGCCCCGCTCGGCGGTGCCGCGTTCGAGTGCGACACGCTTGGCGTCAACCCAGGGGAGCGGTTCGACACCATCGTCGAATGCGATCGCGTGGGCGTGTGGGCCCTGCACTGCCACATCCTGCCTCACGTCGAGGGGCTGGACGGCATGTTCGGCATGGTCACGGCGCTCGTCGTCACCGAGTAGCTGGGCCCGTCACCGTCCAAGTAGTCCTGAGCGACCCCAGAAAGGGTCCATGAGTCCCTACGCGCCACCGGCTAGCGACGTTGAGGCTGGGACCACCGTGCGTCCGATCCGAACGATCCTGCTGGCCACAGACCTCTCCGCGGCCTCGCGCGAGGCGACCGACCGTGCCATCGACCTGGCCGGCCGGCTCGACGCGCGCCTGCTCATCGTGAACGTGCTTGAGAAGCGCCGGCTGTCCGGCGGCGGCTCGCACGCGCGCGTCGACCAGGCCCGAGCAGAGCGCGAGACGCTGCTGGTGAAGGCTGTGCGCAGTGCCCGTGACGAAGGTGTGACCGCCGAGTTCCTGGTGTGGGAGGGCGACCCGGGCGATTCCATCGCGGCGGCTGCCGAGGCCGAGCACGCCGACCTGGTGGTCGTGGGCACGCGCGGCCGCAGCGGAGCCGAGCGGATGCTGCTCGGCTCGGTCTCGGACCACGTCGTCCGCCATGCCGAGTGCCCGGTCCTGGTGGTGCGCCCCCCCAGGCGTCATGGTGACGGCCCCTAGCGCCGGACGGCCGGGGGCAGCGGCCCGCAGACGCGGTTGGCGAGGGCGCGCCAGCGTGTCCCATGCGCGCCTGCTGGCGTTCGCACTCGCTCTCGTCGTGACCGTGGTGCCGGCCCACTCGCTACCGGCCCGAACGGCCGATCTTGCCGAGCCCGGGCTGGACGTCATCCTGGACTCGACGCAACACTGGGTCGGCACCAACGACGTCTTGCTCACGGTCTACGAGCACGCGAGTGGAGTGACGCTGGCGGAGACGGGTGTGCCATTGGAGATCCGGTTCACCGCACCCGACGGGTCGGTGCTGCGGTCCGAGCCAGCGGTCGAACGATTCGCGACGTACGGGCGGCGTCTCTACCGCTCGCGTGTGCCGCTCGATGAGGTTGGACGCTGGACCGTTGACGTGGCCGCCGAGATCGAGGGCGAGATCCGGACCGGGACCGCCGTGCTCGATGTCTGGCCCGATCTGGGCACGCCACCCCTGGGCTCCCGCGCACCCGGCGGCGAGACACCCACCATGCGGGACGCGCACAGCCTGATGCACCACATCAGCTCCGATCCCGAACCCCTGACGGCCTTCTACACCTGGTCGCTCGACGATGCCCTCGCCCAGGGCCAGCCAACCGTCTTCGTCCTGGACTCGTACGCGTTCCGGCCCAATGCCGCCTGCGGTGGGGCCCTGGGCATCCTCCACGAGGTCTTCATCGACTACCCGGGGCTCACCATCATCCATGCCGAGCCCTGGCACATGGCCATGGGTCCGGATGGGCACATGCTCGAGCTCGACCCGCCGGGAGGACCGGCGGTGCTGACCGACTACGCCAAGGCCTGGGGCATCACCGAACCACCCTGGGTCTTCGTCATCGATCGCGACGGCCGGCTGCGGGCCAAGTTCACCGGCGTCATCGGCAGCGACGAGCTGCGCGCGGCCATCACCTCGGTCACCGCGTGGCGCCCGGTCGGCGGTTGAGCCTGGTGGGCTAGCCCCGCTGTTCGATGCGCATCTCCGCCTCCGCCTCCGCGATTCGGCCCACGATGGCCTCACGCAGCTGGTCCAGGCCGGCGTTGACGGCCTTGGCGGCCGTGCCGATCGTGGTCAGCTTGGTCTTGAGGCCGCGGACCGCGTCCAGCTCCGCTCGGACTCGCTCGAGGGCCTCGTGGACGGTCGTGGCATCGACCTCTGTCCGAATGTCACGTGCGGAGGTGACCGCCAGCAGGCGGGCCAGGCGCAGGGCCGCGTCCAGCGTGGCCGGGTCCGGATCATCCGGGTCGATCGCGCAGTAGACGTCGCCCATGCGGACGTCGAAGGGCGCGATGCCGGCCGGTGCGTGCGCGGCGCTGAACACGATCAGGCCGACGGCCGCATCGCGGTTTCGCTTGGCCTCCGCGATCTCGTCGCGCATGGCGCGTCCCGACACCGCCCGATCCTTGGCCTCGACCACCACGCGGACGGTCCCCCCGCGCGTGGTGGTCGGGTCGACCGTGATCACGAAGTCACCCTTCCGGGAGCGGATGACATGGCCGGCCACGTCGGACGTGCGCTCGACGACGTGATCGGTGCCACGTACGGCCTGGGCCAGCATGCCGTCGAGCAGGTCCTCGAAGTCGGCACCCTTGGCGGTCGAGCGCGACCGCTCCTGGGCTCGGGCAGTCGCTGCAGCCTCGATCGCCGTCAGGCGCTCATTGAGCGCCTCGAAGCCGTGGCTCACCTCGGTCCGGAACTGGTGCAGCGGCGAGCCCATGCGCGTGGGATCGAGGAGTTGCGCGAGGCGCGAGGCATCGCCGTCGAAGTAGCTGCCCAGCAGCAGGCGCAGGCGGCCGATGGCCGAGTCGCGCCGCTCCTCGTCGAAGAGCTCCTGGGTGAACGAGCGGAGCTGGCCGCGGTCGCCAAGGAAGGACTCGAGCGTCCGTGGCAGCCGGCCCTCGCCGTCGGCGAAGTTCTGGCGCAGGATGTCGTCGACCTGGGCCGCGACCCGCTCGTTGAGCGATTCGGTCTGTCGCACCAGGGCCTCGAACTCCCGCCGCACCACCTGGACGTCGAGGGACGCTCCGGCGTCCTGGAGCGCGATCAGGCCGATGCGGAGGGCGCGGGTGGCCAGCGACGCGCGCTCGTCCGGACCTCGTTCCGCAAGGAAGCGGGCCAGCCCGGCGTCGACAACGGTGAGGTGCTCGACGACCACGCGGTCGCCGTCGACGGAAACGCCCGGAGGCGGGGCCGGGGCTTCCGGCATGTGGACGATGGTGGCGGTCTCCATGGCGAGATCGTGGCCCGTGGTTGTGCCATCTCCCATGGCACGTCCTGGTCTACCCTGCCGGCATGCGTGTCCTCATCGCCCATGGCGCCTCCGGCAAGGCCGCCTCCATGCAAGCGCACGTGGCCGGCTTGCAGGCGATGGGGGTCGAGGCGTCAGCCATCGATCTGCCGCTGCGCAAGGCCGAGCGGGCGGTAGCTGTCTACCGCGACCACGTCGCGGGACAGTCGGTACCGTCGTCGCAGCTCATCATCAGCGGTCAGTCATACGGGGGACGAGTGGCCAGTCTGCTGGCGGCAGAGCGCGAACCGGACTGTGCTGGACTGGTCTGCTTCAGCTATCCCCTGCATCGACCGGGTCAGCCCGAGTGGGAGGTGCGCACCACGC
Source organism: Chloroflexota bacterium (assembly GCA_050115215.1). GTDB lineage: Bacteria > Chloroflexota > Limnocylindria > Limnocylindrales > CSP1-4 > JAFMJV01. The sequence goes on along the minus strand of JASFQX010000044.1, from coordinate 4,257 downwards.
ACTGGCCGGCGATCGACGTGCCGGTGCTGCTCCTGTCCGGTGAGTCCGACCCGTTCGCGCGCCTGGATCTCCTGCGTCGCGCTGTCGACGACCGACTGCCCGCGGCACGCCTGGTGACCTATCCGAACGTGGGGCACAGCCTCAAGGCCGTGTTGCCCGAGGCTCTCGACGAGGTGGTTGCGTTCGTGCGAGAGGTGGAAGCCGGACGGTCGGGCTAGGACGGCGCCCGACGGGTGGTCGGATGCGAGGCCGACGGGATCACCAGCGAGCCCCCGTTGGGCAGCACGCGGACGGTCGTGTCGGGGGCCATCCGGCGGACCAGCTGCGCGAACTGGTGTGGCGGGTCGATGCGCGTCGCGGGACGCATCCACTTGAACCCGATCGGGTGCAGGGTGCCCCAGTGGATGGGCACCGCCAGTCGCGGCTTGATGACCGCGGCGGCCCGGGCTGCACCCATGGGGTCGAGGTGCTCGCTGGGCCTCGCCGTCGGGCCCCAGCCCCACACCGGCAGGAGGGCCAGGTCGAGGCCGATGTCGAACCTGGCCATGCCCTCGAAGTAGGCCGTGTCCCCCGCGAAGTAGACCGAGCGCGAGCCGTGAACGATGAGGCCGAGGCAGAGCTCGGTGCCGCCTACCGGCGGACCGAATCCCTTGTGCTCGGCGTGGACGGCCTCCATCCTCACCGCGCCCAGGACCTGCTCTTCGCCCTCGTCCAGCTCGGTCACGTTGCGGAAGCCACGGCGATGGAACTCCCCGGCCATGCCGACTCGCGCGATGATGGGCGTCCCCAGGCCCATCATCTTGAGCGAGCCGTAGTCGAGATGATCCCAGTGGGAGTGGGAGATGAAGACCGCATCGATGTCCGACCAGAGCGCCCGATCGGGCGGCCCCATGGTGCGGGTGAGCGGCCCCACGCGCTCGCGCAGGATGGGGTCGGTCAGGATGCGGACACCGTCCATCTCGATGAGCACGGTGGCGTGACCGACGAAGGTCAGGCGCGCGTTCTCGGACTCGCTCACGCTACGAAGTATCACCGAACGAGCGTGTCCCCATCGGCGGTACCATCGCGACATGGTCACCACCGAGACGATCCGAAGCGCCCCCAAGGTCCTGCTGCACGATCACCTCGATGGCGGGCTGCGCCCTGCCACGGTCATCGAGCTGGCGGGCGAGACCGGCTACGCCGGCCTGCCCACCGAGGACGCGGCAGAGCTCGGCCGTTGGTTCCGCTTGGGGGCCGACCGCGGCTCGCTCGAGCTCTATCTCGAGGGCTTCACCCATACCGTCGGGGTGATGCAGACGCCCGAGGCCATCACGCGTGTCGCGTCCGAATGCGTGCAGGACCTGGGTGCGGACGGCATCGTCTACGCCGAGGTGCGCTACGCGCCCGAGCTCTCAACGCAAGGAGGCCTCTCGCTGGATGAGGTCATGAAGGCCTGGCTGGCGGGCTTCGAGCTGGGAGCGGTCGAGGCGGAGCGCGCCGGCAATCCGATCGTCATCCGGGCCATCGTGACGGCCATGCGGCAGTTCGCGCGCTCGGTGGAGATCGCCGAGCTGGCGGTCCGATACCGCGACGAGGGAGTGGTGGGCTTCGACATCGCCGGCCCAGAGGAGGGCTTTCCGCCGAGTCGCCACCTCGACGCCTTCCAGTTGATCCATCGCGAGAACTTCCACATCACCATCCACGCCGGGGAAGCCTTTGGCTTGCCGTCCATCTGGGAGGCGCTGCAGTGGTGCGGCGCAGAGCGACTGGGCCATGGCGTGCGCATCGTGGACGACATCTCGGTCACCACCAAAGGCAACGTGCGCATCGGCCGCCTGGCCCAGTTCGTGCGAGACAACCGCGTTCCGCTCGAGATGTGCCCGACCTCCAACGTCCATACCGGGGCCGTGGCCTCCATCGAGGAGCACCCCATCGACCTGCTGCGCCGGCTTCGCTATCGGGTGACGGTGAACACCGACAATCGCCTGATGAGCGGCGTATCGCTGAGCGACGAGTTCGCCACCCTGATGGAGATCTTCGACATCAGCCTTGAAGAGATGCAGTGGCTGACGACCAACGCCATGAAGTCGTCGTTCCTCGCCTTCGACGAGCGCCTGCGGCTCATCAACGGCGTCATCAAGCCCGGATATGAACGCCTCAAGGCGGATCTGCAAGCACGATCGCCCCGGCTCGTCTAGGCCGCCAGGTCGAGCACGACCGGCTCCTCTACGAACGTGACCGTGGTGCCGCAGTCGAGACAGGTGAACGACGCTTCTGGCTCCTCCAGCTCGGGCCAGGGCAGCAGCGCCTCCTCCTCGCACCAGGGACAGGTGATGGTGACCATGGGGCGCTCCTCCGCGTGTGGTGGTGTGAAGCCCACGATGACGAAGGTGCGTGCCACCTAGCGTGGCACGCGCGTGTGCCGTCGTGCGCGGCGTGGCGCCGGGGAGGGGTGACACACGAAAGAGCCCGGCTGAGCCTCCGCTCCGATACCTGAGTGACTGGCGGACCAGCCTCTCCGGTGCCGTTGCGATGACCCCTCCGGGCTGATGGATACGATAGGCATCGGCGCGGCGAGGGACAAGCGGCTTGTCCACGAAGTGCGCGATTCGGTCGCCCGGTCATCCACGATCGATCCACATCGGCTGTCCACGATCGATCGACAGCTGCCGCCGACATGGCTTCGTGATGCAGGAACCGGGCCGGTGTCCGATGATGCGCCCACGATGCATCGGACGTCCTACTCGCGTGTCGCCCTCGTCGCGCTGGCCACGCTCGCCCTGGTCTTGCCCCCGGCCGCCGTGCTCGGCGCCGAGGAAGAGCCGCTCCTCGACCAGGAGCTCATCGCTGAGGCGATCGAGCTCTTGCGCGAGCGGTATGTCGACGAGGAGGTGTTGACCAGCGAGAACCTGACGGTCGGTGCCATCAGGGGCATGGTCGAGGCTCTCGGAGATGACGGGCACACGCAGTATCTCACCGAAGAGGAGTACAGGATCGAGCGCGACGTGCTCCAGGGCCGTATCGCCGGGATCGGGGTCGTCCTCGACCAGCGCTCGGCCTCGCCTGTCGTCGTCTCGGTCGTCGATGGCTCCCCGGCCGACCGCGCCGGACTGCGAGCCGGCGACGTCATCGTCACCGTGGGCGGCGTGGAGACGGCCCGCATGCCGGACGGTGAGCTGGCCGATCGTGTCAGGGGTGAGCCCGACACCGTGGTGCGCCTTGGTCTCGAGCGACCCGGCTCGGCCGAGCGCGTGGTCGTCGATGTCCGGCGCGGCGACGTCGAGATCGACCCGGTCAGCTGGGCCTTTGCGCCGGGTTGCGCGTCGTGCAGTTCTCGGTCGGTTCCGGCCGCCAGACACGCGAGGCCGTGGAGGACGCGGTGGCCACCGGGGCGACGGGCATCGTGCTCGACCTGCGGGGCAATCCCGGCGGCCTGCTGACCGAGATGGTCAACGCCGCCAGCGCCTTCCTCGAAGAGGGTGTGGTCCTGCTCGAACGTGGCCGGGACGACATGCCCGAGCCCATCAGCGTCGATCCCGGCCGGGCCGTCGACACCGATGCCCCCGTTGTCGTGCTGGTCGACTACGGGACCGCGTCGAGCGCCGAGATCCTGGCCGCGGCCTTGCGCGACAACGGTCGCGCGATGGTCATCGGCGAGCAGACCTTCGGCACCGGCACCATCCTCAACAACCTGCGGCTGTCGGATGGGTCGGCCCTCCGACTCGGCGTGCGCGAGTGGCTGACGCCCGATGGCCAGAGCCTCTTCCGGGTCGGACTCGCGCCGGACGAGGAGGCCTCGTTGCCGCCCGGTGCGGTGCGGCACGAACCGAGCGATCTGCTGAGCCTGACACCACTGGAGTTCGAGGTCAGCGATGACGAACCTCTGCGGCGCGCGGTCCAGCTGGCCGAATCGGGAAGCGGGGAGTTGAGCGCGGGCGCAGGCTGACCGGCACCGCACTTCCACCCACCACGACCCACTGGTCCGCCCCGCAGCCCCTCGAACGTCACCTTGCCGGTGCGGCTCCGGGCTCGCATGCTCGCGCGTGGACGACGATCGATCTGGACGGAGGGAGCGTTGCCCCAGCCCGTGCCCGCCTCATCACCGCTCGCGCGGTGCCTCGCGCCGCTGATGGTGGCGCTCGTGCTCGTGACCGGCGGACTGGCCGCCTCGGCGCAACCGGTGCTGGCTGCCTCGGCACCCGAGCGCGAGGCCCAGCTGCGCTTCATGTGGGCCATGGCGGGGCAGGAATCGGGCTGGGACTACTACGCCCGGAA
>JASFQX010000043.1:0-8310 GCA_050115215.1 Chloroflexota bacterium | reverse complement strand
GCTGATGGCGGTGGTATAGCGCCGGGTCAGGCCCTCCAGCTCGCGCCGGCTGAGCCGCTTGGGGTCGACGGCCACGCCGCCCTTGCCGCCGCCGTAGGGGATGCCCACCACGGCGCACTTCCAGGTCATCCACATGGCCAGGGCGCGGACCTCGTTGAGGGTCACGTCCTGGTGGTAGCGCAGGCCGCCCTTGGACGGGCCGCGGCCCAGGTTGTGCTGCACGCGGTAGCCGGTGAAGACCTCCACGCTGTCGTCGTCCATGCGCACCGGCACCGACACGATCAGCTCGCGCTCGGCCTCCCGCAGCACGGCGCGCAGCTGCGGGTCGAGCTGTAGCCGATCGGCGGCGATGTCGAACTGGCGTTGGGCGACGGCCCACGCGTCGAGCGCGGGGGTGACCTCTGGGGCGGCCATCATGACCTCCAACTCCAAGCGCGAGCGCCGGGCCCATGAGCGGCGGGCGGGCTGGCTCGCATCCGCTAGGCAGCGGGGCTAGCGTATCGCGGCGGCCCGCGTCGTCGAAGGGCCATTCGGGGCAGTTCAGGCAGTCAGGATGAGCGAGACGCCGACCATCCCGGGGCCGACGTGCGCGCCGGCGACCGGTCCGGCCATGCCCACCTCCAGGCTCTCGACCGGCTGGCCGGCCGCTTCTGCCACCTGGGCGCGGTAGGTTTCCAGGTCGGGCACGCCGGTGTGCAGCACGGCCACCTCCTCGGCGTCGTACGCGGCGACGAGCTCGAGCAGGCGCCGGCGCGTCTTGGCCGACGTGCGCTTCTTGTCCACGGTCACGACGGCCCCATCCTCCACGCCCAGGATGGGCTTGATCGAGAGCACCGATCCAAGCAGGGCGCTGGCGCGTCCGATGCGCCCACCGCGCTGCAGGTATTCGAGGGTCTCGGGCGTGAACAGGATCCGGACGCGCCCAACGAGGTCGTGGACGAGATCGACCACCTCTGCCTGCTCTGCCCCCGTCGCCGCCAGGTCCGCGGCGCGCTTGACGATGAGACCCTGCGGCTGGGTCACGATGCGCGAGTCGATGACGTCCACCAGCCCCGGCTCGAACTCGCCCGCGGCCTGCACCGCAGCCGCATAGGTGGCCGACATCTCGGCGCTGATGGTGATGCACACGACACCCTCGGCGCCGGCATCAAAGGCCTCCTGGAACGCGGCCTGGAAGCGCGCGGGGTTGGGCGCAGCCGTGCGCGGGAAGGGAGCACCGGGGGCGGTGAGCTTGCGGTAGAACTCCTCGTTCGTGAGCTCGGTCACAGCCTCGTAGGTCTCGTCGCCGAAGCTGACCGTCAGCGGCACAAGGCGAACGCTCAGCTCCTGCGCTTGCTGCGGCGTCAGGTCGGACGAGGTGCAGGAAACGATTGCGGTGTTGCCCATAGCGCTGCATCGTAGGCCCAACGACCGTTCTCGTGGCAGCGATTCCGCGGAGGAGCGGGGTCGTCCGCCGGCCTCCGGTAGGATGCGGCCCATGACCGAAGGCCACGTCCGCCGCTGCCTCGTCACCGGCGGCTCCTCCGGCATCGGCTACGCCGCTGCCGCACGCCTGTCCTCCGACGGCTGGGCCGTGACCTCGCTGTCGCGGCGACCGGTGGCACCCGCGGGGGTCGAGGCCGTGGCCGGCGATGCGGCCGAGGATGCCGACCTGCAGCGCGCTCTTGCGCTGGCCGCACCCGGTGGCCGCCTCGACGGGCTGGTGTGCTCGGCCGGCGTGCCGCCCAGCGGCCCCTGGGACGACCCCGATCACTGGCGGCAGGTGCTGCGCGTGGACCTCACGGCCGCCTGGCAGGCGGCCCGGCTGGCCTGGCCCGCGCTGCGTGCCGCCGGCGGCGCGGTGGTGTTGCTGGGCAGCATCGTGGGCAGCGCCGAGGGCTCGCTGCGCTCCCCCGCCTACGCCGCGGCCAAGGCCGGCATCGAGGGGCTTGGTCGGTCGCTCGCACTCATCGGCGCCAAGGATGGCGTGCGCGTGAACGTGCTCGCCCCCGGCGCTTTCGACACCCCCTTCGACGAGCAGATCTTCCCCTCGGCCGATCGGCCGGACGTGCCGCTGGGGCGCATGGGCAGGCCGGAGGAGGCGGCCGACATCGTCGCCTTCCTGCTCTCCGACGAAGCCTCCTACGTCAACGGCTCGATCTGGCGCGTCGACGGCGGGCGCAGCGTGCTCTCACCGGCCTCGGCCGCGGGCGTGGCCGCGCCCGACGAGCACATCGAGTTCTAGGGCCGGGCGATGAGACTGCGTCAGGCCTCGCCCGAGGAGGCCGGCTGGGGCGAGACGGAGGTCGGTCCCTGGACCCGTCACCGTCGTCGCGTGGGCTACCGCAACCCGTGGCTGACCGTGTGGCATGACGAGGTCACCAGGCCGGACGGCGAGCCCGGCATCTACGGCGTCGTCCACTTCCGCAACACGGCCGTGGGCGTGGTCGCCATCGACGACCAGGACCGCGTGGCCATGGTGGGCCAGCATCGCTACGCCTTCGATACCTACCACTGGGAGATCCCCGAGGGCGGTTCTCCGCTGGACGAGGATTCGCTCGAGGGCGCCAAGCGCGAGCTGCTCGAGGAGACGGGGCTGAGCGCGAGCGACTGGCGGGAGATCGGCCGCTGGGAGCTGTCCAACTCGGTCACCGACGAGACGGCCGTGGCCTACCTGGCCACGGGCCTGGCCCATGGCCCGGCCGTGCCCGATCCGGAGGAGCAGCTGGAGTTCCGGTGGATGCCCTTCTACGAGGTCATGGACCGCATCGCCCGCGGCCAGATCACCGACGCCCTGACCGTCCTGCCCCTGCAGGCGCTGGCGCTGGAGCGGGTGCGCCGCGGCTCACGTTGACACCGGTGCTGGCGGTCCGCTACTGTCCCGGGACCATGCACGCGTACTGGTTCTTTAGCTAGCGGGTACGAGGCGGCCGGGTCCATCCCGGCGGCAGAGGCACTCGTGCCCGCAACGCAGGACCCTGAAGGGCCTGCGTTTTTTGATGCCTCGAACGAGCCGGATCGAGCCGGATCGAGCACACGCCCGCGACGAGGGAGCCGCGGCGACAACGACCAGGCGCAGGACCAGCGACCAAGCACAAGGGTGGTACCAAGATGATCATCGTGATGCGCACGGGGGCATCGCCGGAGGAGATCGACGACGTCAAGAAGGCCGTCGCCGAGGAGGGCCTCGAGACTTACGTGATGGTGGGCGCAGAGCGCATCGTCATGGGCGTCGTGGGCGTGGGCGTGGAGCGCGTCCAGCACGTGGAGCTGATGCCCGGCGTGGAGCAGTGCATCCGCGTGTCCAAGCCCTACAAGCTGGCCTCGGTCGAACACCATCCTGACCGCACGAGCATCCGCGTGGGCGACGTCGAGATCGGGGCCGGAGCCCCGCTTGCGGTCATCGCCGGTCCCTGCGCGGTCGAGTCCCGCGAGCAGGTGCTGGCCACCGCACGCTGGGTCAAGCGGGAAGGGGCGGCGCTCCTGCGCGGCGGAGCCTTCAAGCCGCGCTCCTCCCCTTACGCCTTCCAGGGATTGGGCGTGGAGGGGCTGAAGCTGCTGGCTGAGGCTCGCGAAGAGACGGGCCTGCCGGTGGTGAGCGAGATCACCGACCCGGCCAACGTCGAGATCTTCGACCGCTACGTGGACATGCTCCAGATCGGAGCCCGCAACATGCAGAACTTCGTGCTGCTCAAGGCCGTTGGCCGTTCGAAGAAGCCGGTCCTGCTCAAGCGCGGTCTGTCGTCCACCATCGACGAGCTGCTGATGGCGGCCGAGTACATCCTCAGCTCGGGCAACCCCAACGTCGTCCTCTGCGAACGCGGCATCCGCACGTTCGAGACGGCCACGCGCAACACCCTTGACCTCTCGGCCGTGCCGGTCATCCAGGAGCGCACCCACCTGCCGGTCATCGTCGATCCCTCGCACGGCACGGGTCACCGCCCGCTGGTGCGTCCGCTGGCCGTCGGCGGGGCTGCGGTGGGCGCCGACGGCATCATCATCGAGGTCCATCCCGATCCGCCCAGCGCGCGCTCTGACTCCGAGCAGTCACTCTCCTTCCCCGAGTTCGGCGACCTCATGGATGACCTGCGCCGGCACGAGTACCTGCGCCGGCCGACCGCTCCGCACGCGCAGGTCCACATCGAACCCCCGGCCGAACGGGCGCGCCTGCGGGCGCGTATCGACGATGTCGACTCCCGCATCGCGGCGCTGCTGGAGGAGCGGGCCGAGCTGTCGGTGGCCGTCCAGCAGACACGCGAATCCGGCGATCACGGCCACGACGTCGGCCGCGAACGCGAGCTCATGGAGAAGGCCGCCCGGGGGCCGGAGGGTGTGCTCACGCCCGAGGAGCGGGAGATGGTCTTCGGCGCGATCATGCGGGTGTCGCGCGCAGCCCAGCGCCGCAGCGCAGCCGCCGACGCCGCCGGTAGCGCCGAGCCGGAGCCCGCGGCAGAGGCCGCGCCCGGGGTCGGCCGGTGACCGAGGAGGCGACGGCTCGTCCCGGCTACGGCGCCGGGCCGGTCCGGGCAACGGGGTCGCTGGTGGGCGCCCTGCGCCTGGCCGCGGACAAGTCGGTGGCGCATCGGGCGCTGCTGTTCAATGCCATGGCCGAGGGCGAAGCCGAGGTGACCCTGCCGCGCCCCGGTGAGGACGTGCTCTCGATGGTGGGGGCCCTGCGCACGCTGGGCGCCGTGGGCTCGATGGAGACCGGCCCCGACCAGCTGGTGCGAGTGCGCCTGCACGGCGGCGGCACGCGCAAGGCGGCGCGGCTGCCTGGCGCCGGTGGCGAGACGCTCGACTGTGGTAACGCCGGCACGGCCATGCGCCTGCTGGTGGGGGCGCTGGCGGGCCGGCTTGGACGGGCCACGCTGGTGGGCGACGCCTCGCTCTCGAGCCGGCCCATGGAACGGATCGCGGCGCCGCTGCGCACGATCGGAGCACGCGTCGTGACCGAGGATGGCCATGCGCCCATCGTCGTCGAGGGCAGCCGTGAGCTGTCAGCCTGCGACCACGAGCTGACCATCGCCAGCGCCCAGGTCATCGGCTGCCTGGCGCTGGCCGCGCTGGCGGCCAGGGGCACGACCACCATCACCTCGCCGGGGCCCACGCGCGACCACACCGAACGCATGCTGGCCTGGCTGGGCGCGCCGGTCCGGCGTGAGGGCTACGTCACGACGGTCGAGGGCCCGGCCGGGTACGCGGCCCGCACCATCGACGTGCCCGGCGACATCTCCGGCGCAGCGGCCTGGCTGGTGGCCGGCGCGCTGCACCCGGACGCGCACATCGTCATCGAGGAGGTGGGCCTGAATCCGTCGCGTACCGGCATCATCGACGTGCTGCGCGACATGGGCGCGGACATCAAGGTGGCCTCGGAAGGGCCCACCGAATGGTGCCCCGAGCCGGTGGGCACCATCACCATCTCCGGCGGCCGGCCGCTGCATGCGATCGACCTCGCTGGCGACCGCGTCGCCGACGTCATCGACGAGCTGCCGCTGGTGGGCGTGGCCATGGCCGCGGCCGAGGGCGTCTCCAGCGTTCGCGATGCCCGCGAGCTGCGGGTCAAGGAGTCGGACCGCATCGCCCTCACGGTCGAAGGCCTTCGCGCGATCGGCGCCAACGCGGAGGAGCTCGAGGACGGCTGGGTCGTCTCTCGCGGTACGCCCATCGATGGGTCGGTCCGCACCGATGGCGACCATCGCATCGCGATGTCGTTCGCCATCGCCGCCCTGACCGGTGTCGCGGGTACGGTTGCCATCGACGACCCCGCCTGTGCGGCGGTCTCGTATCCCGCATTCTGGACGGACATGGAGCACCTGGCCACATGACGCTGCGTCGACTGCGACTGCTGACCGCCGGCGAGTCGCACGGACCCGCCCTGTCGGGCATCCTCGAGGGCCTGCCGGCCGACCTGCGCGTCTCCACCGCCAAGGTCGACAAGGAGCTGGCACGGCGCCAGCACGGCTACGGCAGCGGACGTCGCATGCGTATCGAGCGGGACCGCGTGCAGTGGACGGCAGGACTTCGCTTCGGCCGCACTCTTGGCTCTCCCCTCGCGTTCGCCATCGCCAACCGCGACTGGGCCAACTGGGAGGAGCGGATGTCGGTGGAACCGGTCGCCCCCTCTCGCCGACCCAGGCCCATCACCCTGGCCCGGCCCGGGCACGCCGACCTCGCCGGTGCCATCAAGTACGACACGGACGACATGCGCAACGTGCTCGAGCGCGCCTCCGCCCGCTCGACGGCGCCACGCGTGGCCGCGGGCGCGGTCGCCCGCCAGCTGCTCGAAGCCTGTGGCGTGCGCATCTGGTCCTTCGTCGATCAGCTGGGACCGGTGCGTGCCTTCGGTGGCGCTGACGAGCCGGTCGCGCTCGTTCCCCGCAGATGGGTCGACCAGGACAGGCGCGCGCCGACCCCGCTGCGCTGTCCCGACCCCGCGGCCGAAGCGGCCATGATGGCTGAGGTTGACGCGGCCATCGAGGCCGGCGATTCGGTCGGCGGCTCGTTCGTGGTCGTGGCCGAGGGCATGCCCGTGGGCCTCGGCTCGAACGCGGAGTGGGACACCCGCATCGACAGCGCTATCGCCGCGGCCATGATGGGCATCCAGGCCGTCAAGGGCATCGAGATCGGGCTCGGGTTCGGGGTCGTGAGCCGGCGCGGCAGTCAGGTCCACGATGAGGTGGAGCCGGGCGTGCCGGCCTGGCAGCGCAAGACCAACCGCGCCGGCGGCACCGAGGGCGGCATGACCAACGGGGCGGCCGTGGTGGCTCGGGTGGGCGTGAAGCCGGTCGCCACGCTGCGCAAGCCGCTCGACTCGGTGGATCTGCTCAGCGGCGAGGTCCGGCGGGCCCACATCGAACGCAGCGACGTGGCCATCATCCCGCGCGCCGCGGTGGTGGGCGAGGCCATGCTGGCCCTGGTCCTGGCCGATGCCCTGCTGGCCGACCTGGGCGGCGACACCATGGGCGACGTCAGGGCTGCGGTGCGCCGCCGCCGTCGGCGATCCGAGGGCCCGCGGGGGCGGGCCGGGAGCGGCACGCTCTCGACGCTGCCGGACGACGCGGCCGAGGAGGCCACGGTCGTGGGCGGCACGGACGCCTGATGTCGGACCCGCTCACGTTCTGGCTCATCGGCCGTGGCATCGGCTACTCGGCCTCGCCGGCCATGATGACCGCTGCCTTCAGGGTGCTGGGACTGCCCCACCGGTATCTGCTCGCCGACGTGGACGAACATGCGGTCGCGGCCACGATCGCGACCTTGCGCGCCGCTGACGTCGGCGGGGCCAACGTGACGGTGCCCTACAAGGCCACGGCGGCCGGCCTGGTCGACGAGGTCAGCGACGTCGCCCACGAGGCCGACGCGGTCAACACCGTCGTCCGCGATGGCGACCGGCTCATCGGGCACAACACCGACATGCCCGCCACCATCGAGGCCATCGTCCGCCTGTGTCCAGGCGGTGTCTCACACGCGCTGATCCTGGGCGCTGGCGGCGTGAGCCGGGCCGCCCGGCTGGCCCTGGTCCGAACCGGCGCCGGGCAGGTCACCGTCCTGCGCCGCGCAGACCGCTCGCTCGAGCGCCTGCCGGACGCGATCGCCTCCGCCGACCTGCTCGTCAATGCGACCCCGGTCGGCACCGGTTCCGACGAGTCGCTGGTGGCTCCCGAGCTGCTGCGACCGGACCTTGCCGTGCTCGATCTCGTCTACCGCCCGAGCCCGACCCGCTTGGTGCGCGACGCGCTGGCGGCCGGGGCAGCCGCGGAGTCGGGAGCGGGCATCCTGCTGGGGCAGGCCTGGCGCGCGCTCGAGCTGTGGCTGGGCCGGGAGGCACCCGTCGAGGTCATGCGCGCGGCACTCGATGCCGAGCTGGCGGGCCCCGCCCATGCCTGACGCCATCGTCATCGTCGGCCTCTCCGGCAGCGGCAAGTCGACCGTGGCGGCGGCCGTGGCCGAGCGTCTGCGTCGACCGCTCGTCGACCTCGACCAGGACATCGCGGAGCGCGAGGGAGCCGCACCCTCCGCCATCATCGAGACGCGCGGCGAGGCGGCCTTCCGGGCGGTCGAGTCGGCGGCCGTAGAGCTCGCCTGCGCCGTCGACCGTGCCGTCATCGCCACCGGTGGCGGGGCCGTCATCGATCCTCTCAACCGCTGGAGCCTCTGGCGCGCGGGTGTGGTCGTCTGGCTCGATGCGCGCGACGAGGTCCTGCTGACCCGGCTGGCGACACACGCGGAGACCCGTCCCCTGCTGGAGGGTGATGCGGCAGAGCGGATGGCTGCGCTGCGCGCACGGCGAGCCTCGTTCTACCGCGCGGCTGACGTGCGCATCGATGCGTCGCA
>JASFQX010000042.1:0-8336 GCA_050115215.1 Chloroflexota bacterium | reverse complement strand
ACATCTGGAACCAGTACACTGACTGGCCCGCCTTCAAGGCCGCCCACTTGCGGGCCGAGGAGCTGGGCTACGACTCGCTGTGGACGATGGACCACATCTACCCGCCGTTCGAGCCGTCGGACGGGCCCATCTTCGAGGCCTTCGCGGCCATGACCGCGATCGCGGAGGTCACGACGAAGCCGACCATCAGCGTGATGGTGGCCTCCAACACCTACCGCAACCCGGCGATGCTGACGAAGATGGTCACGACCATCGACCACATCAGCGACGGGCGGGCCATCCTGGCCGTCGGCGCCGGCTGGGCCGAGCACGAGCACCGAGGGTTCGGCTTCGAGTTCGGCTCCGGCCCGGGCGAGCGGCTGCGCTGGCTGAAGGAAGCCCTGCCGGTGATGCGCGGCATGCTCGACGGCACCGCCCCCAGCTCGTCGGGACCGCATTACGCCATCAAGGATGCCCACAACGTGCCCGCGCCGATCCAGCGACGGATGCCCATCCTCATCGGCGGCTCCGGACCCAGGGTCACGCTGCGCCTGGTGGCCGAGTACGCGGATATCTGCAACATCGGCGGCTCGCCCGCCACGGTCGCCGATCGCGACCGCGTCCTCATCGAGCACTGCGAGGCGGTGGGGCGTGACGAGCAGACCATCGAGCGCTCGATCGACGTGGGCGTGCCCACCATCCGCGACTCGCGGTCAGAGGCGTTCCGGGTCAAGGCGGAGCTCTTCGCGGCGCAGCAGTCGGAGCCCTGGAAGAACCAGCCGACCGGGACGCCCGAAGAGGTGTTCGAATGGCTGGCCCGCTACGTCGAGATGGGCTACCACCACCTCGTCTTCTACTGGCCCGCGCCCTACGACGAGGAGTCGATGGTTCGCATGGCGACCGATATCCGCCCCAGGCTGGAGGCGCTCATCCAGCGCTGACCGCACCCGGAAGGACGAACACGTGCCCGACATGAACGCCCCGCTGAAGCTGGGCATCAACAACTGGAACCAGTACAGCGACTGGCCCTCGTTCCTGGCCGCGCAGCAGCGAGCCGACCAGCTGGGCTTCGACTCGATCTGGACCTGGGACCACCTCTACCCCATCGTCGGCTCGCACGAGGGCCCGATCTTCGAGTGCTACACGGCCATGGCCGCGGTGGCCTCGACGACCGAGCGTGCCACGGTGGGCATGCTGGTGGGTGCCAACACCTTCCGCAACCCCGCGCTGGTGGCCAAGATGGTGACCACGCTCGACCACATCAGCGGCGGACGCGCGGTCCTCGGCATCGGTGCGGCCTGGTTCGAGACCGAGCACAGGGCCTTCGGGCTCGAGTTCGGCCAGTCTCCCGGCGAGCGGCTGCGCTGGCTGGGCGACGCTTTGCCGATCATGCGCGAGATGCTCGACGGCGAGCGCCCCACCAGCGGCAGCCGCTACCTGACCCACGAGGCCCTCAACCTGCCCGCTCCCGCCCAGGAGCACGTGCCCATCCTGGTCGGCGGCTCCGGGCCGAGAGTCACGCTGCGCCTGGTGGCCGAGTACGCGGACATGAACAACATCGGCCGGGCCAGTGCCGAGGAGCTGGTCGAGAAGGAAGCCCTGCTGCTGGGCCATTGCGAGGCCGTCGGTCGCGACGAGAAGACCATCGAGCGCACGGTAGGCATGGGCACGCCCTTCATCCGCGACACGCGTGAGGAGGCCTTTACGGTCATGGCCGATGTCTTCGCCGACAATGGCGACGCCAAGACCTGGACGGGCATGCCCGTGGGCACCGTGGAGGACGTGGTCGAGCAGTGCAGGCCCTACCTCGACGCCGGCTACCATCACCTCATCTTCGGCTTCCCGGCGCCGTATGACGAAGAGACGCTCGAGCGACTGGCAAGGGAGGTCCGTCCTGAGCTGGAAGCCCATCTCGCCGGCTAGCCCGTCTGCCGTCTTGCCGGCCAGCCCGTCCAACGTCCCGCCGGAGAACCCGTTCACTCAGATCAGGAGCACCCGATGCCGAACATGAACGCACCCCTCAAGCTCGGAGCCAATCTCTGGAACCAGTACGTGGAGTGGCCCCGCTTCCTCGAGGGCATGCTCCAGGCCGAGGAGCTGGGCTACGACTCGCTCTGGACCTGGGACCACGTCTATCCCATCGTCGGCTCGTGGGAGGGGCCGGCCTTCGAGACGTACACGGCCATGGCTGCCGTGGCGGCGCACACCCGCCGCGCTACCGTCGGCCACCTGGTCACGGCCAACACCTTCCGCAACCCCGCGCTGGTGGCCAAGATGATCACCACCATCGACCACATCAGCAACGGACGGGCGGTGCTGGGCATCGGGGCTGCCTGGATGGAGCCCGAGCACACCGGCTTCGGCATCGAGTTCGGCGACCGGCCGGGCACGCGCCTGCGCTGGCTGGAGCAGTCGCTGCAGGTCATCACGGGCATGCTCGCCGGCCAGCGGCCTTCGTCGGCCGAGGCGGACCGCTACGAGGTGTCGCGGGCGCTGAACCTGCCGGCGCCGGTGCAGAAACACGTCCCCATCCTGATCGGTGGCTCCGGGCCCAAGGTCACGCTGCGCCTGGTCGCCCAGTACGCGGACATGAACAACCTGGGCAACCCCATCGGCCCCATGATCGAGTCGGACGCCATCCTGCGCCAGCACTGCGAACGCCTGGGCCGGGACGAGCGGACGATCGAGCGCACGGTCGAGCTGCAGCGCGTGGTCATCCGCGACACGCGCGCCGCCGCGCTGGAGCGCGAGGCCGAGCTGCTGGCGCACAACGGCGGAGCCGTGGACGACGAGGATCGGCCCGGTTCGGCCGGGGTAGAGTCGGAGCGCATCATCGCCGGCAATCCCGACGAGGTCGTGGAGCAGCTGAAGCCCTACCTGGACGCGGGCTACCGCCACCTCATCTGCGGCTTCCCGCCGCCCTACGACGACGAATCCATGCGACGTCTGGCGACCGAGGTCCGTCCACAGCTCGAGACGCTCGTGTAAGGGCCCGCGCATGGGCGCATAAGGAGCAGTTGAGGGCTGCCTGCTAGCCTGCACAGGCGCTCCCGGACCTGGCCACCTTGACCGGCAGGGAGTCCCGGAGCGCTCCCGTTCGCCACGGTCCGCCGAAGCCCGAGTCGTGACCGCCGGACGGCCCGCCGACCTTCGCCCCGCCGCTTCCGCCCCGCCGCGTCCGCCCCGCCGCTTCCGCCCGCCGGCAGGAGCGTGTGATTGAACGAGCCGATGCCGCCGTGGCGGTCGTTCTCGTCGGATGCGCCGCAGTCACCGGCTGCCGGCTCCTCCCGACCCGAGGCCGGGGCACCCCGATCGTGGCCCCGCTGGCTGGTTCCGTTGCTGGCCGCCCTGGGTGGCCTGGCGGCGGCCGCCCTGGCCGGAGCGTTGCTGTTGCTGGCGCTGGCGGCGGCACCGACCGCCCCCGTCGCCGACGCCTTGGGTGAGTCGCTCGAGCTGGGGCCCGGGGCGCTGGCTGCCGCGGCCGAGCCGACGGCTGTCGGCAGCATCGTGGTGGACGTCGCAGGCGCCGTGACCCGACCAGGGCTCCACCGCCTGACGGCGGGGGCCCGGGTCGGTGATGCCATCGAGGCCGCAGGCGGCTTTGCACCTCGGGCCGACCTTGCCGCCACGAGCCAAGCGCTGAACCTGGCCCAACCGCTCGACGATGGCGCCAAGGTGCTCGTGCCCGAGCTCGGGAACGCCACGCTGGGGACACCGGCAGGCGCCGCGGACGGGCGCATCGATCTCAACGGGGCGACCGCGTCGGAGCTGGAGTCGCTGCCGGGCATCGGACCGGTCACGGCGGGCAAGATCATCGCGGCCCGGCAGGAGCGACGCTTCGACTCGGTGCCTGACCTGCGGGCCCGCGGCCTCGTCGGCGAGAAGGTCTACGCCGACGTCAAGGACCTCGTCTTCGCCGGCTAGCGGGCGACACGCGTGCATCGTGTGCCACGAGCGGGCTGGCTGGCCGTGGGCGCCGTCGCGGCGGCGCTGCTGCTGCGCGCAGAGCAGCTGCCTGTCTGGCTCGTGGCCCTGTCTGCCGTGGCCTCGACGGGTCTGGCGGCGGCCCTGCTGCTGCGACGCCGGTATGCCGGCGCGGCGCTCGGTCTGGCCTTCGGCACCGTCGCGGTGCGGGTGGCGCTGGCGGCGCTGCTGAGCGGCGGTGCGGCCCCGGCCGGAGCGCTCCCGGTCGGCAGTGGCGAGTGGGATGGCCAGGTCACCGATATCTCGTCGCCATCGGGCGGGGAGCAGCGAGCCTTCGTTCGCCTCGCTGCCAACGAGGCAGCCGGCGGCGAATGGCTGGTCTACGCCTGGCTGCCGCGACACCCGGCGCTCGTGCCCGGCGACCACATCGCCGTGCGCGGGACGCTCGCGGCGCCTCCGGCCGGCGCGCCGGGCTTCGCCGGCTTCCTCGAGTCCCGGGGCGCGGCCGGCACGCTCAAGGGCCACGCGGTGGCGCTGATCAGCCCTGGCGACGGGTTCGCGGCGGTGGTCGAGCGCCTGCGCTGGGGTGTCGATGCCGTCCTGGGCCGGGCGATCCCGGAGCCGGAGGCGGGCCTGGCCGCTGGCATCCTCATCGGCCTGCGCGAGCGCGTCAGCCGGGCCGTCGCCGACGACTTCACCACCACCGGGCTGACGCACGTGGTCGCCATCAGCGGCTGGAACATCGCCCTCGTGGCCGGCATCGCCACGGCGCTGCTGCGTGCGACCGGCCTGCGCCGACGTCCCCGGAGCGCGCTGGTGCTGGCCGCGATCGCGGTCTACACGGTCTTCGCCGGGGCCGAGGCCAGCGTCATCCGGGCTGCGGTCATGGGCACCGTGGTATTGCTGGCGCGCGAGAGCGGGCACCCGACGAGCGCAGCCGTGGCCCTGGGGCTGGCCTGCTGGGGCCTGCTCCTGGCAGAGCCGGCCATGATCGACGATGTCGGCCTGCAGCTGTCGCTGGCGGCGACGGCCGGGTTGCTGGCGCTGGGCGGACCGGCCGAGGCCGCGGTCGGGCGGGTGACGCGGGGGCGTGGACCTCGCTGGTTCAGGGAAAGCCTGGGTGTCTCGCTCGCGGCCCAGCTCTCGACGCTGCCGCTGATCCTGCTGCACTTCGGTCGGCTCTCACTCATCTCGCCGCTGGCCAACCTGCTGGTGGCACCGGTGGTGCCGCTGGCGATGCTGGGCTCGGCCGTGGGGGTGATCGGCGGGGCCGTGCTGGCGCAGGTGCCGCTACAGCTGCCCCTGGCCCCGCTGCTGCTGGCCTGCTGGCTGCCGCTGGCCTTGATGACCCGCGGCGCCGCTATCCTGGCCGGCGTCCCGCTGGCCAACGCGGAGCTGGCTCCACCGTTCGACCTGCTGGGTGCGGCCCTGGCGCTGGCGCTGCTGGTGGTCACCCTGCGCCGCGCCCGGTCCGCAGGCGAACAGCGTTGGCGGCCTCGGCCCGAGCCGAGGCCGGCGCCGGCCTCCCGCAAGCGAGCCGCCGCCCTGACCGGCGGTGCCGCCGCGACGCTGGTGCTGGCGAGCTCGGTCGTGCTCATCACCAGCACCGTACCCGGCCTGCGGGTGAGCGTTCTCGATATCGGCCAGGGCGACGCCATCCTGCTCGAGTCGGACGACGGGCAACGGATGCTCGTGGATGGTGGGTCCGACCCGGACCTCCTGGTGCGCCGGCTCGATGAGCGCGTCCCGGCCTGGGACCGCCACATCGACCTCGTCGTCCTGACCCATCCGCACGAGGACCACGCCGGTGGCCTGGCCGGGCTCGTGCCGCGCTATCGCCTCGGGCGCATCGTGGAGACCGGTCTCAACAGCGAAGGCGCCGGCGTGGTCGAGCTGCGGGACGTCGCCCGGCGACACGACATCCCCCGGCTGCGCGTGCTGAAGGGCGACCGGCTGCGACTGGGAGACGCCGTCATCGACGTGCTGTGGCCGCCTCGCCACGCGCTACCCGATCGCGTGCTCACGGACGGCCGCGCCATCAACGGGACCTCCATCGTGCTCGCAGCCACCATCGGCCGGCAGCGCATCCTGCTCACCGGCGACCTGGAGGACGATCACGACCAGGACATCCTCGCGGCCATCCCGCGCGACGGTGCACGCTGGGACCTGCTGAAGGTGGCTCATCACGGCAGTGCCACCGCCTCGAGCCGCCCGCTCCTGGTCGTCCTGCGGCCCCGGCTGGCGGCCATCAGCGTCGGCGAGGACAACCGCTACGGCCATCCGGCCGCGAGCACTATGGCCCGCCTTGGCGCGGTCGGTGCCAGCGTCTGGCGCACCGACCGCCAGGGCACGTTGTCAGTGGACCTCGACGGCCGACCCCGAGCGGCGACGGCGATGCTGGCCGGTCTGCCCCCAGCCGCCTGCCCCAGGACCAGGCGCGCATCGACCCTCGCGACCACTCCCGCCGACCCCTGCTACGCTCGACCAGATGGCGGTACCCACGCGAACCGAAGCACTCTCGCTACTCATGTCCACCTCGCCCGCACCGCGCCTGCGACAGCACGTGATCGTGGTCGCGGAGGTGGCCGCCTTCCTGGCCCTTCGCGCCGCGCGCGCCGGCGTCAGCGTCGACCGACGCCTGGTCGAGACAGCCGCGCTCCTCCACGACGTGGACAAGGCGCTGCCACCGGACCACCCGCTCAAGGCGCTCGGCCACGGCCCGGCTGGAGCGGCCTGGCTCAGCGAGGCGGGGCACCCTGAGCTGGCGCGCACGATCATCGCCCACCCGATCAGCCGCTTCGCCGAGCAGGATGCCGAGACCTGGGCCACCGAGGGGCCGGTCGAGGAGCGCATCGTGGCCTATGCCGACAAGCGTGCGACGCAGCGCGTGGTCTCGCTCGACCAGCGCTTCGACCGCTGGCGAGCCAAGCACCCTGAGTACCGGCCCAAGCTCGATCGTGCCTACGCCGTGGCTAGGCTCCTCGAGTCCCGGCTGTGCACCACCATCGGCCTCGAGGCCACGGCCGTGGAGCGCCTGCGCTGGGTCGATGATGCCCTGGCCCGGGCGACCGCCTCCGGGGCCATCGAGGCATCCGCCGGTGCCGACCTGGCGAGACCGGCCCTCCGCGCCCCGGCCGACCCATCGGCGGCATGACCGGGACACCGCCCCTGGCCTACTTCTGGGGCGAGGACGCGTTCATGATCGAGCGCGCCGCCCGTGCTCACGCCGAGGCCCTGGCGCCACCCGGGGAATCCCTGGAGATCTGGCGCGTCAGCCTCGATGACGATCCGGGCGACGAGCGAGGCTCCACATCGCTCGCCAGGCGGCGAGCGATCGCGCTCGACGGTATCGAGCAGCACCTGGGCATGGCCCCGCTCTTCGGCGCCGGCACCCTGGTCGTGCTGCGACAGCCAGCCGGTCTGCTGGCGGAGAAGGACGCCCGGCAGCGGCTCATCGACCTCGCGGGGAGCGTCCCGCCCGGCAACGCGCTCTGCGTCACTGACCTCATCGGCGCCGGCGCCAAGGGTCCGGCCGCGCGCGGCGCATTGCGCGACGCCATCATGGAGGCCGGCGGCGTGGTGCAGGAGTTCAAGGTGCCCGGCGCCGGCCAGCTCGAACCGTGGCTGATCAAGCGCGCCGCGGAGCTGGGCCTCGAGCTGCAGCCCCGGGCCGCGCGCCTGCTGGCCGAGCGAGTGGGCGGGCACATCCGTGAGGCCGACGTCGATCGTCGCCGACGCACCGAGCTGGCCAACGGCGAGCTGGAGAAGCTGGCGCTGTACAAGCCCGGCGGCACGATCTCTGCCGCGGACGTGGATGCGCTGGTCGCCGAGACCATCCCCGGCTCCACCTGGGCCTTCCTTGACGCTGTCGGCGCCCGGGCCGGGGCCAGCGCGGCCACGCTCGCGGAGCGGCTGCTGCACGATGGCACACCGTTGCCCGTGCTCGTCTCGCAGCTCCATCGGCGGCTGCGAGACCTCATCCTCGTGCGCGAGCATCTCGACGCCGGCTCCACCAATCCCCAGATCGTCAAGGGCCTCAAGCTGCAGCCCTACCGGGCCCGGAAGCTGACCGAGCAGGCGCGAGAGTGGAGGCTGCCGCAGCTGGAAGCGGCCATGGTCGAGCTGTTGGCCCTCGACCTGCGCTCCAAGGGCATCGCGCTCGATGGTTCCACGCTGCGGATGTCCGAGCGCATCGACGCGCTCACGGTCCAGTCCTGGATCGCTCGCCACGCGGCGACGATCCGCTGACGGTGCTGCCGGCCCACGTCGAGCTGCGCTCGCACCGGCTCGCGGTCTGGCTGGCGCTGCTGGTCACGGTCCTGTGGTCCTCCTCCTGGGTGCTCATCCGCTGGGGGCTGGACGACGAGGGCCTGACGCCGGTGATGTTCGCTGCCCTGCGCTACGGCTTGGCGGCGATCGTGCTGGTGGGCTTC
>JASFQX010000041.1:0-8344 GCA_050115215.1 Chloroflexota bacterium | reverse complement strand
GCTGCGCCTCAACGGCTACAGCACCGCCTGCGTGGGCAAGGCCCACCAGACCCCGACCTGGGAAGTCAGCATGTCCGGTCCCTTCGACCGCTGGCCGACCGGTGAGGGCTTCGAGAAGTTCTACGGCTTCGTGGGTGGAGAGACCAACCAGTGGTCCCCGACGCTCTTCAACGGGACCGCGCCCATGGAGCCGGAGAAGACGGCAGAGGAGGGCTACCACTTCTCCGAGGACATCACCGACAAGGCCATCTCGTGGATCAAGGGCCTCAACGTGATGACGCCGGACAAGCCCTTCTTCCTGTACGTCTCCTACGGCGCCACCCATGCGCCACACCACGTGGCACCGGAATGGATCGAGAAGTACAAGGGCCAGTTCGACAAGGGCTGGGACGCGGTACGCGAGGAGACCCTGGCCAACATGAAGGCCAAGGGCATGGTGCCCCAGGACACCGAGCTGACCGACCGTCCCGAGGGCGTCAAGCCCTGGGACGAGCTGGACGAGACGGAGAGGACCGTCTTCGCCCGGCTCATGGAGACGTACGCCGGCTTCGCCGAGCACACCGACGCCCAGGTGGGGCGTCTGGTCGAGGCGCTCGAGGAGGTAGGCAAGTACGAGGACACCCTGTTCATCTACATCGCCGGTGACAACGGCGCCAGCGCCGAGGGCGGCCTCGACGGCACCTTCAACGAGCTGATGGCCCTCAACGGCATCCCGCAGGCGCTCGAGGACGTGCTTCCCAGGCTCGACGAGGTCGGAAGCCCGACATCCTTCAACCACTACCCGGTGGGCTGGGCGCACGCCATGAACACCCCCTTCCAGTACACCAAGCAGGTGGCCTCCCACTACGGCGGCACGCGGAACGCCGTGGCGGTGAGCTGGCCCAAGGGCATCAAGGCCAGGGGCGAGGTCCGCCAGCAGTGGCACCACGTCATCGACATCGTGCCCACCGTCCTCGAGGCCGCGAACCTGCCCGAGCCCTACCTCGTGAACGGCTCCGCGCAGAAGCCCATCGAAGGCACGAGCATGAAGTACACCTGGGACGACCCGGATGCCGAGAGCACCCATCGGACCCAGTATTTCGAGATCTTCGGCAACCGCGGCATCTACCAGGACGGCTGGACAGCGGTGACGCATCACAGCACGCCCTGGCTCACCCGCGAGTGGCCCTCATTCGACGCCGACGAGTGGGAGCTCTACGACACCAACACGGACTGGAGCCAGGCGCACGACCTCTCCAAGGAGATGCCTGAGAAGCTCCGTGAGATGCAGTACCTGTTCATGATCGAGGCGGCCAAGTACGGCGTGTTCCCGCTTGACGATCGCGTCTACGAGCGCTTCAACGCCGAGACAGCGGGCCGGCCTGATCTGCCCGCCGGTCGCAAGACCATGACGTTCTATCCGGGTATGGACACCCTGATGGAGAACACGGTCCTGAACGTGAAGAACAAGTCGCACACGATCACGGCCGAGGTCGAGGTCGCCGCGGGCAAGACCGACGGGGTCCTCGCGGCGCAGGGTGGACGCTTCGCTGGCTGGTCCTTGTACGTCAAGGACGGCAAGCCCGTCTACGTGCACAACTACTTCGACGTGGACTACTACTACGTCCGAGGCACGAAGCCGTTGCCGGAGGGGACGGTCAACGTCCGCTACCACCTCGACTTCGACGGCCAGTATGGCGGTGGCGGTACCGGTCGCCTGTACGTCAACGAGGAGCTCGTCGGGGAGGGCCGCATCGAGAAGTCCGTTCCCAACATCTTCTCTGCCGACGAGACGCTGGACATCGGCTGTGACCTGGCGCTGCCGGTCACCGATGAGTACCCAGAGGGCGAGGCCAACACGTTCCAGGGCGAGATGCACTGGGTCCGCATCGACCTCGAGGACGACGACGTCAGCCACGAGGAACCAGCGGAGCTCAAGTACCAGCGCATCATGGCTCGGCAGTAGCGAGCCCCACCTAGAGAGCGCGGGGGAAGGGCGGTCCAGGAGGGGCGCCCTTTCCCCGCTTCTGCGTTTCCTGGAGCAGGAGGAGGCACGAAATGGCGGACAAGAGCATCTTCGAGGCGCCCGGTCAGAAACAGACCAACACGGACTTCAAGCCGGCACCTGATGAGATCCGGACGGACTTCGGCACGCTGAACTTCGAACTCGGGGCGTTTCCCACCGAGGAGACGGTCGGGAGGATCTTCGACGAGATGGACCTCCAGCGTGCAACCCAGGCCTACATGGACCTCTATCCGGCACTCTCGGTGTATGCGATCGTGAAAGCCCAGGTACGGGACTTCGGGTTCGCGACCTCATCAGACATCGCAGTCGCAGCCGGTCCCGGCTGGAAACCCAGCGAACCGTTCTTGACGGGCAACAACAGCACGGTCTATGCCATCGCCTCACTCGACTTGAAGGTCGACGGTCCCATGGTGGTGGAGATCCCACCCGGCATGATGGGCACGGCGAACGATGCGCTCTTCAAGTTCCTCGTGGACTTCGGCTTCGTGGGCCCCGATGAGGGGCAGGGTGGCAAGTACCTGTTCCTGCCTCCCGGCCACGATGCACCAGCCCCGGAAGGCTTCTTCATCGTCGAATCCCCGAGCTATCGGATCTGGGTCATGATGCGGGGCTTCGGCGAGGTCGGCCTGGGCGACGAGGCTGTTGGATGGTTCGAGAAGCATCTGCGGGTCTACCCACTATCGACCGGGCCCCGTCCCGGCACATACACGAATGCGACCGGCATGGGCATCAATCCTCTGCCTGCGGAAGACGGCTCGGCCTTCCACATGCTGGACGAGATCGTCCAACATGAGCCGGTGGCGTTGCTCGGACCGGAGCAGTTGGGGCGCCTGGCCGCGCTCGGCATTCGCAAGGGAGAGCCCTTCGCCCCAGATGAGCGCATGCGGCGCATCTTCGACCAGGCGGCCAGACAGGGAGTGGCCATGTGCCGGGCCATCCTCTATGCCTCACGTGAGCCGGATATCCGCTACTGGCCGGATCGCCGGTGGGAGAAGATGTTCCTGTACAACACCACCTTCGAACGCGATGGCGTCAACGATATCGACGCGCGCACGCTCTGGCACTACCAGGCCATCGTCGTGTCGCCGAACCTGCTGTCGACGACGCCCGGTGCCGGCACGGCCTATCTCACCTGCTTCCGAGACGGGAGTGGCCAGTTCCTCGATGGTGCCAAAAGCTACCGCCTGCGGGTCCCGGCGGACGCGCCCGTCAAGCGTTTCTGGGCTGTCACGGCGTATGACCCGCTGACCCGTGGCCTGCTTGATGCTGGTGGCAACACGAACAGGACGGTCGGCAGCAACGAGGACCCGGTAGTCAATCCCGATGGTTCGGTCGATGTCCACTTCGGACCTGCGGCGCCCACAGGCATGGAGAGGAACTGGGTTCCCACCAATCGAGACATGGGCTTCTTCCTGGTGTTCCGGTTCTACGGACCGACGGAGGGGTACATCGACAAGAGCTGGGTGCTCAACGACCTGGAGTTGACCAGCGCGTGATGACCTGGCGATAGCCACGTCCGAACCAAGCCGACGGCGCAAGGGCAGTCCGCGGGCTGATCTCCTGCTCCGATCGTAGTCATGAGGAGATGAGATGAAGCGCGCGATCGTCGCGATCACCTTGCTCACCCTGGGCGCAACACTGCCCGGCGCCGTTGCGGCGGATGAACCCGAGGCCATGGCGGACGTGCGCGTCCTCCACGCTGCGGGCGGGGCGTCCGCCGTGGACATCTTTGCCTCCGGAGCGCAGCTGGGCGGACCCCTCGACTACGGGCAGATCACCGACTACATCGAGGTGCCCGCTGGTGTCTACCAGGTCCAGGTCGTGCCCTCCGGGTCCACCCCGGCCGCCGGCAGCAGCGTCATCGACACCCAGCTGGAGCTCGCGCCAGAGACGATGACCACGGTGGTCGCGAGCGGCAGCCTTGATGCCGGCATCGTGCCGGTCGTCCTGCTCGATGCGCCAGAGCCGGGGGACGCCATCTCGCAGATCCGCTTCTCACACTTCGTCTTCTATGCCCCGCCGGTGGATATCGCCGCCGATGGCGCAGAGGTCATCGTTCCCGACCTGGCGTTCGCCCAGAGCGCCGGCTATCTCGACCTGCCCGAGGGCGAGTACGACCTCGAGCTCCGGCTCGCCGGTACCAGCGATGTGGTCTTCGATGCGGACCCCGTGACCCTCGATGACCAGACCAGCCTCTCGGTCTTCGTCATCGGCAACGTCGCCGATGGCAGCTTCTCCATCGTCTCTGCCGTCGACGCCTCGCCCGATCTGAGGACGCAGATCGAAGAGGGACTCGAAGACCTCGAGGAGGAGATCGAGGAGCTCTTCGAGGACGACGAGTAGAGCAGGGCCTAGGAATCTCGCCAGCCCTCAGCGGGCGGTCCCTTCGATGGGGCCGCCCGCTTCTTGTGACCACCCCTTCTACCCGATTCGGGTGTGGATGCCGAGCGCAGAAACATAGACAGTGGGAGGCGGGTCAGACCAGCGCGTGATGACCCGGCGATAGCCACGTCCGAACCAAGCCGACGGCGCAAGGGCAGTCCGCGGGTTGACCTTCCGCTCCGATCGTGATCATGAGGAGAACGACGACATGACCAGCGCAAAACAGAGATACGAGATGACGACGGACATCCCGGAGTCGATCACCGCGCCGGACTCGGTGGAGACCTCGATCGGCACGCTCGACTACTTCGATGGAGTGCCGGACGAGGCGACGGTGGCCAAGGTCTACGACTACCTGGACCGCTCACGTGCTACCGAGGCCTTTCTCAACTGCATTCCGGCGATGTCGATGTACTCGATCCGGGAGGGCCAACGGGCCGCCGGGGTCAACGCCAGCAACAAGGTGATCGTCTTCGACACCTTGCTGGACTCCAAGTCGCTGTTCCTGACCGCGAACACGTCGACGATGTACGCCCTGGGCTTCCTCGACCTCAAGCAGGACGGGCCCACGGTGGTCGAGCTTCCCCCGCGCATGCTCGGCATCCTCGACGACATGGCCTTCCTCTACATGACCGATCTCGGCATGGCCGGTCCCGACCGGGGCGAGGGCGGCAAGTTCCTGGTGTTGCCTCCCGGCCACGAGGGCGACGTCCCTGAGGGCTACTACGTCGTTCCGTCGAAGACCTACGGCGTGTGGCTCTTCATGCGCGGCTACCTGGACAAGGGCGTCGAGGCCGCCGCGGCCAACATCCGCGACAACCTGAAGGTCTACCCGCTGGCAAAGAAGGACAACCCGCAGCCGATGCAGTTCATCAACGGCTCGGGCATGGAGATCAACGCGGTGCTACCCAACGATTTCTCCTTCTGGAAGAACGTCCACGCGGTGCTGCAGGAGGAGCCTGCCGGATTCCTCGGGTCCGAGATCAGCGGCCAACTCGCCGCCATCGGCATCGAGAAGGGCGAGCCCTTCCCGACCGACACCCGCATGACCGAGATCCTCGAGGACGCGGCGGCGATCGGCAACGCCGCGGCTCGAGCCATCAGCTTCTCGCCGCGCCATCCCGGTCTCTATACGTACGGCAAGGGGAGCGGCTGGTATCAGCCCATCATCGGCGGGAGCACGACCTACATGGAAGACGGCGCCCGCGTGCTAGACGGGCGGGTCTTCTACCACTTCGGCTACATCTGCGTCTCGCCCGCCATGGCGAGCAGAGCGGCCGGCAAGGGGTCGGACTACTCGATGGGCATGGTGGACTCCACGGGCCAGCCTCTGGACGGATCGAAGACGTACAAGCTGCACCTGCCGCCGAACATCCCGGTGAAGGACTTCTGGGCGCTCACCATGTACGACACACAGACCCGCTGCCAACTGCAGACCGACCAGCAGTTTCCGACCCTCGACAGCTACAAGGAGGGCATGAAGACCAACTCGGACGGTTCCATCGACGTGTACTTCTCGCCGGAGCCACCCCAGGGGCAGGAAAGCAACTGGCTGCAGTCCATCCCCGGCAAGAGCTGGTTCGTGGCTCTGCGCATGTATGGCCCGCTCGAGCCCTGGCTCGACCAGAGCTGGCGGCCGGGCGAGATCGAACTCGTCGAGTAGACGGCCCATCACAAGGAGAGAAGAGAGGTACCGACGGTGGCGATCCAGAACCTCTTCGAACTAGCCGGCTCAGAGGGCGAACAGACAGCGAAGGACTTCGCGCCCGCTCCCGAGACGATGGAAACCCGATTCGGGACCCTGGAGTTCCCGGGAGGCTACCCCACAGCAGAAACGGTGGGCCAGGTCTACGACGAACTCGACCTGCAGCGCGCCACCCAGCTCTACCTGGACATGTATCCGGCCCTGTCGGCGCACGGCTTGATGAAGGGTTGGGTCCGAGACCTGGGCATGCGCGACAGCTCGCAGATCAACGTGACTGCGAACCGCCTGGACTCGAGCGCCCTGGTCCTCACCGGGAACACCGAGAGTCTCTATGCCTTCGCGGTGTTCGATCTGAAGAAGGACGGCCCGATGGTCTTCGAGGTCCCACCGGGCGTCATGGGACCGTTGGATGATCACAACTTCCTCTTCGTGGCCGACATCGGCCCGACCGGGATGGACCGGGGTGAGGGCGGGAAGTATCTTCTCCTGCCGCCGGCCTACGAAGGCGATGTGCCGGACGGCTACTTCGTGTTGCGCTCACCCACCTACTGCAATTTCTCGTTCATCCGCGCCAATGCCGCCGTGGTCGGTTTCGGCGACAAGGCGCTCGAGTTCTACCGCGAGCACGCCAAGATCTACCCGCTGAAAGCCGGCCCACGCCCGCCCCTGGTGAAGGACATCACGGGCGTAGCCTGGAACTCGCTGGTGCCCGAGGATGCCTCCGCGTTCGAGTGGATGTACGAGGTCATCGACTACGAACCGGCCGAGGCCTTCGGCAGGGAGCTGCTGGGACGGCTGGCGTCGCTCGGCATCGAGAAGGGCAAGCCCTTCGACCCGGACGCGCGCATGCAGGGGATCTTCGAGAAGGCCGCCCAGCAGGGCGTGGCCATGTCTCGGGTCATCGCCTTCGATTGCCGTGACGCCGAGGCCGTGGTCTACCCGGACCGGAAGTGGGAGAGCCCCTACGTCACCAACAACTCCACGTTCTACCGCGATGACCACATCGCGCTCGAGGCGCGCACGGTGTTCCACTTCACCGCTGACGGCATCACGCCCGCCATGGCGATGCAGATGCCCGAGGGCAAGGGCTCCCGCTACCAGACGACCTACAAGGACGCCGACGGCGACTACCTCGACGGCGCCAAGACCTACAAGGTGAACATGCCGCCGGAGGTGCCGGTCGCACTCTTCTGGTCGGTGACGGTCTACGACCCCTGGACCCGCTGTGAGATGCAGAGCCAGCCGTATCCGAGCATCAGCAGCCAATCCGATCCGGCGCCGGCGACGAATCCCGACGGGTCGGTGGACATCTACTTCGCCGCCGACCAGCCCGATGGGGTACCCGAGACGAACTGGATCAAGGTCCTCCCCGATCGTGGCTTCTTCGTCTACATCCGCTACTACGGGCCGCTCAACGCCTTCAACGACAAGACGTGGGTCCCGAACGACGTCGAGATGCTGGCCTGACCGACGCGACCGATAGTCCCGCCATCCCTCAGCGGGCGGTCCCTTCGATGGGGCCGCCCGCTTCTTGGTGCCTTGCCTGTCGAGCATCCTCGAGTGACCACCGGTTTCCACCCGATTCGGGTGTGGATGCAGATCGGCAGCGACCACAGAGTGAGAGGCGATCCACGGAGGCGAGCGATCCCGATCCGAACTGGCACGACCAGGCGATCCGATGGCCACGTCTTCCACCTCGACGACCATGAACGTGAAGGGTAGTGAACCGCCGAATCGTGGCCGCATCCGATGCCTGACCTCAAGTCCCGGCTGGACCCCAAGAACCTCAAGCGCGATGCCGTGGCCGGCACCGTCCTGGGCATCGAGAGCGTTCCGGATGGCCTCGCAAGCGGCCTCCTGGCGGGTGTCAATCCACTAGCCGGCCTCTACGGCTACCTCTACGGCACGCTCGGTGGCTCGTTCTTCACCAGCTCGTCGTTCATGGCCGTGCAAGCCACCGGGGCCATGGCCATCATCGTGGCCGACGCTGGCCTGGACTCCTTCGAGGATCCTGCCACCGCGCTGTACACGCTCACGATCCTGACCGGCATCGTGATGGCCGTGGCCGGCCTCCTGCGGCTCGGCTTCGTGTTGCGCTTCGTCTCCAACGCGGTCATGACCGGCTTCATCACCGCCGTCGGCATCAACATCATCCTGGGCCAGATGGGAGACCTCACCGCGTACGACGCGGACGGCTCCAATCGCGTCTCTCGAGCCATCGACACCGTCCTCAACTTCACGCAGATCGACGG
>JASFQX010000040.1:0-8411 GCA_050115215.1 Chloroflexota bacterium | reverse complement strand
CGCCGGGCGCGCCATTCGACCTGGCCGTCTCGCTCCTGGTGCTGCACCACGTCGAGGACACGGCCGCCACGCTGCGGTCGGTTCGCGACGCCCTCGTGCCCGGAGGGCGTATCGGCCTCATGGACCTCGACAAGGAGGACGGCTCGTTCCACGATCCGGACCAGCCGGGCATCCATCACCACGGCTTCGAGGGCGAGGCCCTGGTCCGGCTGGCCACCGCTGCCGGGTTCGAGCAGGTGGAGGTGCGCAACATCCACCAGTTCGAGCGTGAGGGCCGGCGGTATCCCCTCTTCCTACTGACTGGTCGCCGGCCGGCGTAGCCCGGCCCGGATCCGCTCCAGCGGCGAACGCGAGCCCGCGGGCCGGGTGCGTGGGCCGTTGAGCATCGTGCCGATGAACGTGTAGCGCACGACCAGCTGGTAGAGGATGAGCAGGATCGCGCACGTCGTCAGCACGATGAGCCCGAACTTGAGCAGCGCGTTGGCCTCCCACGTGCGCACCCAGGCCTGCAGCGCGATGACCAGGGTCAGGTGCGTGAGGTACATCCAGTAGGAGGAATCCGAGAGATAGCGGACCCCGTAGCGCTCCCGCGACAGGGCGGCACGGAAGAGGCCCATGAGGCCGAAGACCATGAGCCACGCGTACAGGACCTGCAGCGAGGCACCGACGACCTCGACCGGCGCGCCGGAAACCGGGTCCAGGTCATGCGTGGTCCAGAGCGCGACGAGGAAGACGACGGCTGCGGCCGGCAGGACCAGCCACCAGCGATGGCCGACCGTATCCACGATCGACGCTCCGGAGCGGTCGGCGCGCCCATAGAGCAACGCGCCGAAGCCGAAGAACAGCAGGTAGTAGGCGAAGACCACCCGATCCGGGATCCAGCTGATCGAGGTGTCCGGGCCGAAGGCCGGGATAGCACCACCACCCTCCATCGCCAGCTGCGGCAGCACGACGGCCGGAACGAGGGCCCACATCAGCCAGCGAGGCCACGGCGGCGTCGGGGACCCGGGCGCTCGGCGCGCCTCCAGCCGCTCGGTCAGCCAGGCGACCGGCGCGAAGAGCAGCACGAAGAGGATGAGGAACCAGAGGAACCAGAGGTGGTGCAGGCTGGGCAGCGCCGGTTCGGACGGGTCATCGAGGCCCAGCTCGGTCACGTCGCCGAGCGCCCAGTAGGGCAGCTCCTCCCATGCGCCCTCCGGCGGGCGCGGATCGTAGGAGCCACCGGACAGGAGCGCCTCCGCCGCTTCGCGATGTCCGAAGTAGGCCGCCACGTCGACCGGCATGCCATCGGGGTTGGGGATGTTCGGGTCCGCGCCCAGCTCCAGCAGCAACTCCACCATGGCAGCGTCGCCGGTGATGGCGGCGGCGTAGACGGGGGTGTTGCCGTCGCTGCCGGCTGCGTTCGGGTCGACGCCCGCCTCGATCAACGAGCGGACCGCAGCCTCGTGGCCCAGGTAGACCGCCCCGTTGGCGTCGGCGGCATCGGTCAGCTGCGCCTCGATGGCGCGATCGGAGACCCAGGTCACCGTGGGCCCGATGAGGATGACCGCGAGGATGAAGGGGAACAGCAGGCGGCGTGTGCGATGCCAGAGCAGGTCGTGCAAGCCGCGGCGACGCCACAGGAGGACGGTGAAGAAGCCGCTGAGCATGAAGAAGAGCGGCATGCGAAAGCCGTGAACGGCCAGCACGAACTCGTCGAAGTAGCTGTCGATGTCGGCGGTGACATCGGTGACCGGCCACACCGTCGGATAGAACGACAGGGCGGCATGCAGCGCGACGCCGAGAAGCATGGCGAAGCCGCGCAGCGCGTCGAGGTCGTGCCAGCGGCGAGGCCGCACCGCGCTGCCAGCAGGCGCCGAACCTGACCCGGTCGCGGGGCTCGCTTCCGGCGCCGGGCTCACGGCTTGGGGTAACGCTCCTTCCACTCGCTCACGAACCAGAGCAGGCCGCAACCGATGAAGAAGATGCCCAGTCCGGCGAAGAAGACACCCAGCCCCTCAAGAGCTTCCATCGTTCCTCCTCTCGTCCGCGTCACGCCGACGGGCATGAGACGCTTCGGCACGGACGCGCCCGACTCTGCCCTGCAAGCACAGCGCGCAGGAAGCGCGCTTAGGTCCGGTGTGGCAAGCCGAAGGTCACTGCGTCCGTGGCTCGCGTCGGGCCCGTGTTCCACACGGCTAGCCGAGGGGCGCCTCGCGCCCGTAGCCGCTGATGACGATCTTGCCCCGCGGGCTGCCGTTCTCGATCTCGTCGACGGCGAAGCCCGCGTCCTGGAAGTCGACCGCGTGGTCGATGACCGGGTGGATCTGGCCGGCCTCGATCATCTCGCGCACGGCATCGAGCGTGGCGGTGTCCTCGCGCGTGCTGATCAAGGCGATGGTCTGGCTCACCAGGCGGTTGGCCAGTGCGCCGATGACCACGTTGACCATGGGCCCCAGGAGCCGATCGCCGTCGCCAGCGCACAGCACCAGCGTGCCCCTCTTCGCGAGCACCTTGCGGATGGCGAGAGGCGAGGTGGTGCCGCCAAGCTGGAAGGCGAGGTCATAGCGGTCATCGCCGCGCAGGTAGTCCTCGGTGCGGTAGTCGATGACACGGTCCGCCCCCAGATCGCGCACGAGCCCGACGTTGGCCGTGCTGCAGACGCCGGTGACCTCGGCACCCCTGGTCCTGGCCATCTGAACGGCGAGCGAGCCGATACCCCCGGAGGCACCGATGATGAGCACCTTCTGGCCGGCCTCGATGCCACCGATCTCCTTCAGGCCTTGCAGGGCGGTAGCAGCGGCCAACGGCAGCGAGGCCGCTTCCTCCCAGGTCAGCCCTGCCGGCTTGCGGGCGAGACGGTCGTGGGGCACCGCCAGGTACTCGGCGAAGGCGCCGTGGCTGAAGCCATAGACCTCGTCGCCGACGGCCAGGCCGCCGACGTCGCCGCTGCCCACGGCTTCGACGGTGCCGGCAAGGTCACCGCCCGGGATCGGGTGCTTGGGGCTGCGCAGGCCGCCGGGACCGAGCCGCATGAACCAGGGCTCACCGCGGATGAAGTGCCAGTCGTAGGGGTTGGCCGACGACGCCTCCACGCGCACGAGGACCTGACCTTCGCTCGGCTGCGGAGTATCGACCTCCTCGAGCCGAAGCACCTCGCTGGCTCGGCCGAACCGGTGGTGGACCATGGCGTGCATCAACTGCCTCCTGCGCATCTCGTTCGACGATGACGATACGCGCGAACGGCTCCGCCCGTCGGCGTTCGCGCACGAGGCTGAGCTTGCCGTCCGCCCGAGCCGTTGCCTGGGCCGCGCCCGGTTCGCCGGTTCGATCCGACCAGCGGATAGCGGTGACCCCGGCATTCGCCGGCGGAGTGAAGCACCACCGCCGGGGAGCACCGGGGTCACGTAGGGCCGTCTGCTGACTGACGACCCGGCGGAATCTAGCTGTCGTCCTCCATGGAATCGTCGTCCATGCTCATGTCGTCGTCGCTCATGTCGTCGTCCATGGCTTCGTGCATGCCCTCGGCGCTGGTCTGGAGTAGGGTGACCTCGACGTCAGTCGTGCCATCCCTGTTGTCGGTCAGCCAGGCGATGCCGGCGTAGCCGGAGCCGTCGACGGGGCTGATGCCCACCAGGAAGCGGCCATCGACGTCGTGGCCGCCGATGGAACCGCAGGCGAGGACCGCGCCCAGGTCGTCCGCGCTCTGGTGGACCATGATCGAGTGGTCGGCAGCGAGGATCGCCTCGAGCGGCAGCTCGACCGTGGAGAGGCCGATGTCGACGTGCGTGTGCGACTCGGCGCCCTGGGCCTCGTTGCCGACCACGCCCACGTCGGCGAGCGGCGCGACGACGTCACCAGGCATGGTGCAGTCGCCCGCGTGGATGTGTGAGGGGTGGGGCACCATCGCGCCCATCATGTCGTCGCCCGACATCGAGTCGGACATGTCCTCCTGCGCCAGCACGCTGCCAGGGGCCAGCGTCAGGGCCAGCACCGCAGCCACGCCAATGGCCGTCGTTCGTGGCATCGGTTCCTTCTCCTCTGCTGCTCGGCCGCGGGGGGTGCGGCCGCCGGGCGGGAGGATGAGCAAGCCCGATGACATGGGCATGAAGGTCCGCTGACAGGCCGGCTCGCCACTCAGCCGCGTGGCCGGCGCGTCGCCAACGCCACGCCTGCCAGCGGGAGCAGGAGCGTGAGGCCGAGCACCAGCCCCTGCCGCCAGATCCAGCCGCGCCCGCCGGGATCGTCGGGACCGGGATCGATGGGTCGCCCATCCGCTGAGGCGATGCGTACCAGGGGCACCCACGAGACGCACTCGAGGATGCGCTCGTCTGTGGCGGTCGGCGGGAAGCAGCCGATCATCGAGCCCGGCAGCGCCATCGAGCGGCACAGCGGCGGGATGACCCGCGCCCGCCGCACGGGGTCACGGACCTCCTCGGCCAGCGCCCGGATGGGAGCTCGCCCGGGGAGACGGAGCTCGACATGCGGATCGGCCTGCACGTTCCGGTACCAGGCGGTTCGGGGGCCGTAGCCGGCAAGCACCCAGGCGGCCCGGTCCATGACGATGTAGCCGAGGGGCGCCGGTCGAGGCAGGCCCGAGCGCCGGCCCTTCGTGATCAGCAGACATTGCCAGCCTGTCGCCGGGTTGCCCAGCCAGGTGGCCAGGCCGGCCTGGTGCAGCGGCACCATGAAGTAACGGTTGGCCAGCCGGAACCCCTCCCTGCTGGCATCGGAGAGCGCCTTGGCCATGCCACTCAGCCGGGGTGGTTCGGTCATGGCACCGGGCGAGGTCGTGGGTCGTGGCGCGGCCATGTCAAGGAGCGTCGCGCTGCAGGAACAGCCCGGCCAGTGCCGCAACGCCCGAACTGGAGGACCAGTCGCCGTGACCGGGACGCACCGGGCTCGGACGATGCCGACCGTAGACGCTAACCGCCGGCCGCGGCCCAGGACCCGACGATGGCCTTGGCGATCTCCTCGGGACTCGAGTCGATAGCGTTGGTGAGCACAACGAAGAGATTCCCGCTCTCCGGGTCGCCGGCGGCGAACGATCGGTGGCCTAGCGGATGGATGCCACCATGTCCGAGGTACCGCGTCTCCGACCCGAGGTCGCCGAGTGCGTACTCATCGGTCATCACGCCGAAGCCATAGCCGGAGTCGCCGGTATCGAGCATCTGTGCCAGCGACGCCTCCGAAATGAGATCACCGGCGAAGAGGGCCTCGAAGAAGGTGGCCACCTCCGGCGCGGTCGAGACCAGGCCGCCTTGCGCGTATGCCGACGAGGCCATGGCCTCGATCTCCGCGTCGGACTGGCCGCGGTAGCCGAAATCGCTCAGCCAGCCTGCGGCGAGACCAGGTGGGCGTGGCGTGTCACCGAAGGCGAAGGCGGTGACCTCCAGTCCAAGCGGTCCCGTGAGGCGCGCCTCGAGCGAGGACTGCAGATCGTCACCGTCGATCGCCTCGATGAGCCGGCCCAGCAGCGCGTAGTTGATGTTGGCGTAGCTGTGAACGCCGGGTTCGGTGCCGGGCTCGGTGCCGTCGACGAGCGCGAAGAGGTCCTCGGAGGTCCAGGTGCGAGCGGGGTCGGCCAGGATGGCGTCGAACGGCGGCGGGAAGTCGCCGATGCCGCTGCGCTGCGCGAGCAGGTCGGCGATGGGGACGTCGCCGCCAACGAGCGTCTCCGGGAGATAGGTCGACAGCGGCGCGTCCAGGTCGACCAGCCCCTCCTCCACCAGCTGTAGCACCATGGTGGCGATGTAGGTCTTGGTCAGGCTGCCGATCCAGAGCGGTGTGTCCGCAGTCATCGGCCGCCCGCTCGCGTCGGCCTCGCCGGTCGTCGCGGTGGTGGTGACGCCGTCCACGACGGTCAGCGCGACCGCGCCGCCCGGCTGGGATTCGAACAGTTGCGTCAGTCGCTCCTGCAAGTCGAACGTAGCTCTCGCGTCGTCGGCGGCGCTGACCGGGACGGCTCCGAGGACAAGGACGAGGGCGGCAGCGAGCGAGCAGAGTCTGGGCATCATCGAGTGGGTCTCCTCGGTAGCGCGACGGGACAGCCGTGGAGCGGCGACCATAGCCGGCCCGGCGCATGCCGACGACCGCTCGTCGAGCATGACACGCTACCCTCGGTGCGCGCAGGAGGTATCGATGGCTCAGGTGGTTCGGATCGCCGACGTGTTGTCCGGGAAGGTGGCCGTGGGCAGGCAGGTGACGGTCCAGGGCTGGGTGCGCACGCGGCGCGATTCGAAGGCCGGCCTCTCGTTCGTGCAGGTCCACGACGGATCCTCGTTCGCCCCGCTGCAGGTGGTGGCCCAGAACGCGCTGCCCAACTACGAGGACGAGGTCCTCCGCCTCACCGCCGGCTGCGCCGTCACCTGCAGCGGGACGCTGGCCGAGTCACAGGGGGCGGGCCAGTCGGTCGAGATGCAGGCCGACGCGATCTCGATCGTCGGCTGGGTCGACGACCCCGATTCCTATCCCGTGGCCGCCAAGCGCCATACGTTCGAGTACCTGCGCGAGGTGCCCCACCTGCGCGTGCGCACCAACACCATCGGCGCCGTCGCCCGCGTCCGCCACGTGCTGGCCCAGGCCCTCCACCGCTACCTCCATGAGCAGGGCTTCTACTGGATCCACACGCCCATCATCACCGCCTCGGACGCCGAGGGCGCGGGCGAGATGTTCCGTGTCTCCACGCTCGACCTGGCCAACCTGCCGCGCACCGACGGCGGCGACATCGACTTCGGCCAGGACTTCTTCGGTCGGCCCACCTTCCTCACCGTCTCGGGCCAGCTCAACGTGGAGACCTACTGCCTGGCCATGACCAGGGTCTACACCTTCGGGCCCACGTTCCGGGCCGAGAACTCCAACACCAGCCGCCACCTGTCCGAGTTCTGGATGGTCGAGCCGGAGATCGCCTTCGCCGACCTCTCGGACGATGCCGACCTGGCCGAGGACCTGCTGAAGTACGCCTTCCGTGCGGTGCTCGACGAGCGCGAGGACGACATGGCCTTCTTTGCGGAGCGCATCGACAAGGCGGCCGTCTCCCGGCTGGAGGCCTTCGTCGAGTCAGACTTCGAGCGCATGACCTATACCGAGGCCATCGCCATCCTCGAGCGGGCCGAGCGCGACTGGGAGTTCCCCGTCTCGTGGGGTGCCAACCTGCAGGCCGAGCACGAGCGCTACCTGTGCGAGGAGGTCGCCCGGCGGCCGGTCGTGGTCGTCGACTACCCCAAGGAGATCAAGGCCTTCTACATGCGCCTCAACGACGACGAGCGAACGGTGGCCGCGATGGACGTGCTGGCGCCGGGCATGGGCGAGATCGTCGGTGGCTCCCAGCGCGAGGAGCGCCTTGACGTGCTCGACCGGCGCATCGAGGAGATGGGCCTCGACGCCGGGCCCTACGGCTGGTACCGCGACCTGCGCCGCTACGGCACCGTGCCCCACGCGGGCTTCGGCCTGGGCTTCGACCGGGCGCTGGCCTACGCCACGGGCATGGCCAACATCCGCGACGTCATCCCCTTCCCGCGTACGCCGGGCTCGGCCGAGTTCTAGACCGTGGACGAGGCAAGCGCGTCGATCTCCAAGCGCTCGGCCGCGCCTGAGTCAAGGGTTGCCGCCGAGTTGGCGGCCTGGCACATTGGCGACGTTGCTCCCGCCTCGTACAGTGGCAGCATGCCGCCGACGATCCGATCGAGCCGCTCCGGTACAGCCGACAGCGTGCGCCAACCAAGGCCCGACGACTCCACGCTCGCGGCAGAGGTGGACCAGCTCGTGGACGAGCAGCGCGTCAGCTGCCTCTGGTTCCTGCGACCCGACTACTACCCGCAGACCGACCGGGAGCGCTTGCGTGTCCTCGGCCTGATCGAGCGCCGTGGCGACCTCCAGGCCTTCCGCCGAGCGGCTACGCTGAGACGATGGCTCTCACCCGACTCCAGCGACGCGTCTGCCGGCTCCTAGCCGAAAACCGTATCGCGTCAGGCGAGAGCTATGTCGCTGGTGGTGCCGCCCTCAACGAGATCATCGGAGCACCGCGGCTTTCGCGCGACGTCGATCTCTTCCACGACACCGACGAGGCGCTCGATTCGAGCTGGCGTGCCGACCGGCGGCTCCTCGAGCAGGAGGGCCTGGGCGTGCGCCTGCTGCGTGAGCGTGCCGGACTCATCGAAGCCGAGGTCGACGACGGCTCCGAGCGGGCTCGGCTCGAGTGGTCGCGTGACAGCGCCTTCCGTTTCTTCCCGCTCCAGGAGCACGACGAGCTTGGGCTCACGCTGCATCCCTTCGACCTCGCGACCAACAAGGTGCTGGCCCTGGTCGGCCGGCTGGAGGTACGCGACTGGGTCGATGTCATCGCCACCGACGAGCGCATCCAGCCCCTCGGGTACCTGGCCTGGGCGGCGGCAGGCAAGGATCCGGGCTTCGGGCCCGCCGCCATCATCGAA
>JASFQX010000039.1:0-8425 GCA_050115215.1 Chloroflexota bacterium | reverse complement strand
CCGTTGTCGTTGACCACGGTCTTGGCCAACACCAGGCTGGCCGCGTCGTCGTCGTTGACGAAGGTACAGGTGACGGTCTCGCCGAGCCCCACGGTCACGCTCGTGACCTCGCCGTCGGCGTTGTCACAGGTGATCGAGGTGTTGGTGTAGCCGGCGAGCGCGGACTCGGACAGCGCGTACGTGCCGGCCACGGTCGTGGCCAGGACGGGCGTGGCCGAGCCGGTGACGTCGTTGTCACCCGCCGAGAGGGTCCAGTCGGAGGCGACGGCCGTGCCGCCGTTGTCGTTGACGACGTCCTTGGCCAGGAACAGGCCCGCGGCCAGGTCGTCGTTGACGAAGGTACAGCTGACGGTCTCGCCGAGCCCCACGGTCACGCTCGTGACCTCGCCGTCGGCGTTGTCACAGGTGATCGAGGTGTTGGTGTAGCCGGCGAGCGCGGACTCGCTGAGCGCGTACGTGCCGGCCACGTCGGTGACCTCGGCGCCGGCCTCGGAGCCGGTCACCGAGAGGCCGTCGGCGAAGAGCGTCCAGTCGGAGGCGACGGCGGTGCCGCCGTTGTCGTTGACCACGGTCTTGGCCAACACCAGGCTGGCCGCGTCGTCGTCGTTGGTGATGACGCAGATCTCGGTCTCACCAGGGTCGACAGCAACGTTGGAGCAGTTCTGGTAGCTCGCGCTGTAGCCGGGCTGGATGACCGACTCGGTGATGTTGTAGGTCCCCGCTTCGACTGTCAGCCGGTTGCGACCGAGCAGCGGATCGCCGGGGTTCTGGTCGTCCTGAGCGAAGGGGACGGGTCCCTGCGCGCTCGGACCGGCAACGTCGAACGCGAAGTCGGTCGCGACCGCGGATCCGCCGTTGTCGTTGACGACGATCTTGCGCACGACAAGCGTGCCTTCCTGCTGCTCGTTCTTGAACTTGCAGGAGACGATCTCGCCTTCTCGCAGCTCGATCGTGATGGTGCGACCGCTGGCCCCCTGAGAGCCGCCGAACGCGTCCTGCACAGAGCAGACCGGATCGTGGAAGCTCAGGTCCCAGCCCGGCGCCGCATCCTCAGTGAAGGTGTAGGTGCCGTCTTCGTAGATCGGACCGAAGGTGATCCGGTCGTTGGAGGGGTCATTGAGCGTGAAGGACGGGTCGACGCCCGACCCGGTCGCCGTGAACCCGAACGAGGTGTCGTCGGCCGGATCAGCGACCTTGATGATCGTGATGAGGCTCTGAAGGCGGACGGCCGAAGCCGACAGCGAGCGGTCCTGGTTGCCGCCCTTGCCGTTGAGGCTGATCAGCCGCATGTGATAAGGCGAGCCGTTGATGGTGCCGGCAGCCTGTCCGATGCCCCAGTCGACACGGCTCGAGATGTGACCGCCCCAGGTCATGACCGGGTTGGACACGTCAGCGGTGAAGTAGACAGTGATGCCCGCCTTCTTGTCGCCGGCGTATCCCGGCCCGTTGGAGTAGGTGTAGCCGTTGTTCGCGCCCGTGCTGAAGCCCGTGATGGTGCCGCCGTGCAGCGTCATCACGCCGGGCTCCTGGATCGAGCCGACCTGTGGATCGGTCGGGATAGGGGCCGTGCTGGTGGTCCAGCCATTGCAGCCGGGCACGCCGGCACAGGCATTGGCGCTCGCTTCCGTCGCGTCATACGAGCGGATGTAGTCGATCGCGTGCAGGCCACCCTTGGTCGTGTCCCACTCGATCGCGAGCGCATGGATCTCGCCGCCGGTGCTCAGATCGCTGAGCCGCATGCGGTACGGGATGGTGTCGCCCTCTGCGTACGACGCCTTGGACGGGCCGAGGTTGCCGTTGATCCAGTCCCCGCTGGCATCGCAACCGGTTCGTGGATCGCCGACACCACCATTCGCACACTGATCGATATTGGCCGCACCGCCGACCCCGGGATCACCGGCAGCCGACGGCTGGATCGCGGCAGGCGCGATGGACTGCGTGCTCTGCTCGGCCACGGGCTCCTCGGCGGGGGCCTCGGTGGGCTCGGCCACGGGCTCCTCGGCGATGGGCTCCTCGGCGGGGGTCTCGGTGGGCTCGGCCGCGGGCACTTCGGCGACGGGCTCTTCGGCGGGGGCCTCGGTGGGCTCGGCCACGGGCTCCTCGGCGATGGGCTCCTCGGTGGGCTCGGCCATGGGCACTTCGGCGACGGGCTCAGCCGCTGGCTCTTCGGCCACTGGCTCCTCGGCAGGGGCCTCGGTGGGCTCCTCGGCGACGGGCACCTCGGCGACGGGCTCTTCGGCCGCGGCGCTGGCCTTGATCTCCTCGAGGACGGCAGCGGCCTCGGGGCGGACCTTGGCGGGCTTCTCCTTGACGATGATCCTGGTGTTGCGCTTGAGGTCGCCGACCTTGGCGGTCAGCTTGTTCGGGGCCTCGTCGAGCAGGGTGACGCGAGTCTTGTAGCCGATGCCGTTGGAGAGGCGGGCGCCAGCATCGTCCTTGACCGACCACTTGACGCGGACGGGTTCGCAGTCGTCATCCTTGGTGCCCGGCTTGCCGTCACCCTTCTTCTGTCCACCGAACGGTGTCTTGTCGTCCGCCGGACAGAGCCAGGCGCTGACGATGCGCTTGCCGCCCAACGCCAGCTTCACCTTCTGCGGGTAGAGGCGGATGGTCAGGCCCTGCTCCGAGAGCGTCGGCTTGGGAGTGGGCTTCGGTTCGGCCTTGGGCGTAGAACCGCCCGCGTCCGACGTGGGCTTCGGTGCCGGCTGCTTTGGCTCCGAGGTGGGCTCGGACTGGGCCGGGGGGTCGGCCGCGGAGGCCTCACCCGTCGACTCGGCGACCGGCTCCTGACTGGGCGCTGGATCCGTGTCCTGGGCGATGACCGTGGCCGGTGCCAGCACCAGCGCTGACAGCAGCAGGATCGCCTGCAGGACGGCCAGCAGCGTGGCGCCCTTGCCGGGACCACGACGGGTGGACGTGTACATTGGTGCCTCTCTCCTTTCGGGCGGGGTCCCTCTTCTGCCCCTGGACCCCCCGAACGACTTGGGAAGGTCACTCCGCTCGGAGTCGAATGACGACGCCGGATGGGAAGCTCCGGCCCCCTCGCGGACGACACCCACGAGGGACTTCGAGTTTCCTCGCGGGAAGGACTCTTGGCAAACCGGTACTAGTACCTCTACGCCATTGTTGGTGTCCGCCAGCAACACCAAACATCGGCGACGACCACACACCGGGGGCCCGGACATCCTCGGACCGCACCAGACCCCAACATGGCCCAAATGGCGGCGTTGACCCAGTACCCAGGCACTAGCCATCGCCGGTGGGTAGCATCTGGGGCCATGCGTATCGCCCTCTCGCTGGCCCTGACCCTTTGCCTCACGGCCCTGCTGTTGCCGTCCGCCGAGGCAGCCGACTACCCACCCAGGGACGCGCGCTACCACTCGTACGTCGAGATGGTCAGGCACGTCAAGAAGGTGGCCGCGGCGCACCCGCGCATCGTCCGTGTCTTCTCCATCGGCCGGAGCCACGAGGGCCGGAAGCTGTGGGCGGCCGAGATCAGCGACAACGTGGGCGCCGACGAAGGTGAGCCCGAGATCCTCTTCGACGGTCTCCATCACGGGCGCGAGCACCTCTCCGCCGAGATGCCCATCTACATCCTCGACCTGCTCACGCGTCAGTACGGCCGCAAGACGGCGCTGGGCAAGCGCGTGACCAAGCTGGTCAACAAACGCCGCACGTGGATCGTGTTCATGGTCAACCCGGACGGGCTGCAGCACGACCTCGCCGGCTCGCCCTACCGTTCGTGGCGCAAGAACCGACAGCCGAGCCCGGGCAGCAGCAAGGTCGGCACCGACGTCAACCGCAACTACGGATACCGGTGGGGCTGCTGCGGCGGCTCGTCGGGTTCACCCGGAGCCTCGAACTACCGCGGCCCCAGGCCCTGGTCGACGCCCGAAGCCCGGGCACTGCGCGACTTCGTCAACGGTCGCGTCGTGGGCGGACAGCAGCGCATCCGGACCCACATCAGCTTTCACACCGCCGGCGAGCTCGTCCTCTGGCCCTACGCCTACACCCACAGGGACCTGCCGCCTGACATGACCGCCCAGGACCTGGCCGCGTTCCGCGCGATGGGCAAGGCCATGGCCAGGAGCAACGGCTACCGCGCGTTGCAGTCAAGCAGCATGTACCCCACCGACGGCGACCTCATCGACTGGATGTACCACCGCCACCGCATCTTCTCCTTCACCTTCGAGCTCTATCCCACCGGCGGCGGGACACCACGGCATCACTATCCGCCCGACGAAGTCATCGGCCGGGAGACCCGGCGCAATCGGGACGCCGTGCTCTACCTCATGGGCAAGGCCTTCTGTCCCTGGTCCGCGATCGGGGCGCAGGCGGCGAAGGCGAACTGCGGCCCACTCTTCGACGACCTGGAGATCGACCGCGGCTGGCGGGTGGATCCGGCCGGCACCGACACCGCCACCGATGGACGCTGGAAGCGCGGCGATCCACGCAAGAGCAAGCTGCAGCTGGGTTCCGCCATCTCCGGCAAGGCCGTGATGGTGACCGGCAGCGCGCCCGGTCGCGACGTCGACGGCGGGTCCAGCACCGCCCGCTCGCCATGGTTCACGATGCCCGCCGATGGCGAGGCCAGCTTGCGGTTGCGCTACTGGGTGGGCCTGAGCGCTTCGGCCGGAGAGAGCGACGGGCTCACCGTCCGTGTGGTCGATCGCGATGGACGGACCCGCACGACGGTGCTGGAGGTCCGGGGGGATGGGAGCAGGCGGACGCCGGCCTGGCGTTCGCTCTCGAAGCGTCTGCCGAGGGAGCTCGCGGGGCAGCGCCTGGCCATCGAGCTGGAGGCCGCCGACCTCGGACCTGGGGCGGTCGTCGAGGCCGGGGTCGACCAGGTGCGCGTCACCGCCGACTGATCCGGTCGCCGCCGCCGACGGGTCCGGTCGTCGCCGCCGACTTGTCCGGTCGGCACCGATGCGTGGGCGCACCTTTCGCAGGCCGCGCCGAAGCGCTACGATGCCCGCAGTGCCCGTCCCACGGTGTGGTGCTGGACGGATAGAACCGTCCGGGAGTGCCCGCTGGCGTCCCGGACCACAGGAGGAACGCATGCGTAGGTTCACCACTGCAGCCATGGCGCTGACCATCGCGGCCGCGGGCGTCGTCGCCGGCGGGGCCGTAGCGCTGGCCCAGGACGGCTCCGATCTCAAGATCGGCCTCGTGACCGACGTCGGAACGATCAACGACCGCAACTTCAACCAGTTCTCCTGGGAAGGCACGCAGTCGGGAGCCGAGGCGGTCGGGGCCCCCGCTCCGCAGTTCGCCATCAGCCAGGCATCGGCCGACATCGCGCCCAACATCCAGGCATTCGTCGACCAGGATTACGACATCATCGTGACCGTCGGCTTCGCCGCCGGTGAGGACACCCTCAGGGCTGCCGAGGCGAATCCCGACATCTGGTTCATCGGTGTCGACCAGGGGCCGCCACCGGAGAGCGAGAACTACATCGGCATCTACTGGCGCGAGCAGGAGCCCGGCTACCTGGCCGGCGTCGTCGCGGCGTCGCTGAGCGAGACGGGCCACATCGCCACAGTCGGTGGCACCGCGGTCATCCCACCCGTCGTGAACTACATCGAGGGCTACGCCAACGGCGCGCGTTCGGTGAACCCCGACATCGACGTCACGGTCGCCTACGTCTCCGAGGCGGCTGATGCCGCCGCGTTCGCTGATCCGGCCGGCGGCGCTACCTTCACCCAGCAGCTGCTGGCGCAGGATCCCGACATCGACGTCGTGTTCCAGGTCGCCGGCCTCACCGGCAACGGCGTGCTGCAGGCTGCCTGCGACGCGGGCATCTACGCCATCGGTGTCGACGTTGACCAGTACGTCTCCACGCCTGAGAGCGCGGAATGCACCGTCGTCAGCGCCGAGAAGAAGCTCTCCAAGAACGTGAACGACGCGATCATCTCGATCGTCGAGGGCAACCCCAGCCCGGGCATCAACGTCCT
Source organism: Chloroflexota bacterium (assembly GCA_050115215.1). Lineage (GTDB taxonomy): Bacteria > Chloroflexota > Limnocylindria > Limnocylindrales > CSP1-4 > JAFMJV01. The sequence continues at coordinate 2,468 of JASFQX010000039.1, read as the reverse complement.
CGGGCTCGACACCCAGGACGTGGGCCTGTCCTCGTTCCACGAGTTCGAGGATCTCATCACCGACGAGACCCGCGCGGCCATCGCCGCCGCTGAGGCCGGTATCGTCGACGGCTCGATCCAGCCCTGCGAGCTGAACGATGTGGGCCTGTGCATCCAGACGCTTCCCTGACCCATAGGTAGGTCTTCGATCTGTCGAGACAGCGGGCCGGCCGGTAGGCCGGCCCGCTACTCTTAGGCAGCACTCACCGTTCTGAGGGACGCATACAGGGAGGCCAGACCGACGTGACGGCCCCGTCCGCGGACCTGCCACCGGCACAGGTCATCGCACCTGCGCTCGAGATGCGCGGGATCACCAAGCGCTATCCCGGCGTCGTGGCCAACGACGGCATCGATCTCGAGATCGAGCCCGGCGAGATCCACGCCCTGCTGGGTGAGAACGGCGCGGGCAAGTCCACCCTCATGAACGTCCTCTACGGGCTGGCCAAGCCGGACGAAGGCCAGATCCTGCTCGACGGCGAGGTCGTCGAGATCGCCGACCCCACCGATGCCATCGATCGTGGCATCAGCATGGTCCACCAGCACTTCATGCTGGTGCCGGTCCTGACGGTCGCGGACAACGTCCTCCTGGGCAAGGAGGCCATGCGCGGCCGCATCTTCCTCGACAAGGGGGAGGCCCACCGGCGCATCGTCGAGCTGGGCGAACGCTTCGGCTTCGAGCTCGACCCCGACGAGAAGGTGGGCGATCTCTCCGTCGGCTGGCAGCAGCGCGTCGAGATCCTCAAGGCGCTCTATCGCGACGCGCGCATCCTCGTCCTCGACGAACCCACGGCCGTGCTGACCCCCCAGGAGACGGTCGAGATCTTCGCCGTCCTGCGGCGACTCGCGGCCGAGGGTCACAGCATCATCTTCATCAGCCACAAGCTCTACGAAGTGCTCGAGGTCGCCGATCGCATCACCGTCATCCGGCGCGGCAAGGTCGTAGGCAGCCGGATCCCCAGCGAGACGGACGAGGATGACCTCGCCGAGCTGATGGTCGGCCGCGAGGTCCAGCTGACGGTGGACCGCGGCGAGAGCCATCCGACCGAGCCCATGCTCAAGGTGGAGGACCTGCGGGTGGCCGGCGGACACGGCGGCGATATCGTCGACGGCGTCAGCCTCGAGGTCCGGGCCGGCGAGATCCTGGGCATCGCCGGGGTCGCGGGCAACGGACAGGACGAGCTGGTCGAGGCCATCACCGGGTTGCGCCAACCACGCTCAGGCACCATCACGCTCGACGGCGAGGACGTGACCAGCGACCGTCCCCGTGACCTGCACGGCAAGAACATGGCCTACGTGCCGGCCGACCGGCATCGCTTCGGCCTCGTGCTCTCGTTCCCCCTCACCGACAACGTCGTCCTGACCGACTACTACATGGAGCCCTACTCGCGCGGCGTGATCCGCGATGAGGGGGAGATCGCCAAGCGAGCGGAAGCGGCCATCGCCCAGTACGACGTGCGCACGCCGGCCGCCAGCGTCACCGCCGGCACCCTCTCCGGCGGCAACCAACAGAAGCTGATCGTGGCCCGCGAGTTCGACCGCGACCTGAAGCTGCTGGTGCTCGATCAGCCCACGCGCGGCCTCGACGTGGGCAGCATCGAGTTCATCCACAGGCAGATCATCAAGAAGCGTGACGCCGGCACGGCGGTGCTGCTGGTTAGTGCCGAGCTCGACGAGGTCCTGGAGATCTCCGACCGCATCGCGGTCATGTACCGCGGGCGGATCGTGGCCGTCGTCGACGGCCGCACGGCGAACAAGGAGGAGGTCGGCCTGCTCATGGCCACCGGCGGGCGCGGAGGCGGCAGCGCGGAGGCGGCCACGTGATCAACAAGCTCCTCAGCCGCTCGCTACGGGCTCAGCTCGCCATCTCCACCGGCGCCATCATCCTGGCCCTGGTGGTCGGCGCGGTGATCATGGTGCTGACCAGCCCCATCATCACCGGCAGCTTCGACCCCTGGCTGTGGGTCGACGCCTACCTCGCGCTCATCCAGGGCGCGACCGGCATCGCTATCACGCTCAACCCCTTCTCCATCGAGTTCCTGGGCCTCAACGGCGTCATCGACACGCTCGTGCGCGCAACGCCGTACATCCTCGCCGGCCTGGCCGTCGGCATCGGCTTCAAGGCCGGGCTCTTCAACATCGGCGCGCAGGGCCAGTTCCTGATGGGCGCGCTGGGCGCGGTCACGGTGGGCGTCTTCTTCGCAGGGGCGTCCCCGTTCATCGCCGTCCCGCTCGCGCTCCTCGGCGGCGTCGTGGCAGGTGCCGCGTACGGCTTCATCCCCGGCTGGCTGAAGGCCAACACCGGTGCCCACGAGGTCGTGGTCACGATCATGCTCAACTACGTGGCCCTGGCCATCGTCTCGTGGGCCGTGACCGGGCCGTTGCGCGACGCCACGGCGACGTTCGCGCGGACCGCCGAGGTGGGCAACTCG
>JASFQX010000038.1:0-8631 GCA_050115215.1 Chloroflexota bacterium | reverse complement strand
CCGACCTTGACGTCGTACAGGTCGAGGCCCGCCACGTAGCGGGCTGGCTGCGCGTACTGCGCGAGGAAGGCCCCGTCGCCGCAGGCGACGTCCAGCACCTCATCCTCCGGCCGGGGGTCGAGCAAGTCGGCGATCGGCTTGTAGCCCGGCCCGTTCAGCCAGGTGTTGATGGCGCTGCCGAGCGCTCCGCCCGGCAGATTGCCCGGGACGGCGGGTATCGCCCTGACGAACCAGAACGCGAGGGCCGCGAGCACGGCGGACGCTGCGCCCACGACGAGAACCAGACGGCGCATCTTCTGTCCTCCCCACATGCGTCTGCGGGACGGGTTCGCCAGTGGCTCCGCGCGGCCCACAGCGGCCATGGTCACGGACCGCGCGTCACAGCCTCCCGCTACGTGGATTGTCTCGCGGGCGTCCAGCGGCTCGGGGAACGGCGACTAGCCCTCTTCCTCCTCGGCCTTGTGCTCTTCGATGACCTTCTGGGCCACGTGGGCGGGCACCTCCTCGTACTGCGCCAGCCTGGCGCTGAACGTGCCCCGGCCACCGGTGATCGAGCGCAGCTCGGTGGCGTAGCTGAAGAGCTCGGCCTGCGGCACATGGGCCGAGAGGATCTGCTGGCCCTCCTGCGCGTCCATGCCCAGGAGCCGACCGCGACGCGTGTTGAGGTCGCGATTGACCTCGCCCATGTACTGCTCGGGGACGCGCACCTCGACCTCCATGATCGGCTCGAGCAGGATGGGGTTGGCTTCCGCGATGCCCTTGCGCGTGGCCATCGAGGCCGCCAGCCGGAAGCTGAGCTCGTCGGAGTCGACGGTGTGGAACGAGCCGTCGTAGAGCACGGCCTTGAAGTCGATCACCGGGTAGCCCGCCGTAGGGCCCTTCTCGGCCACGGCGCGCACGCCCTTCTCCACGCCGGGGAAGAACTGCTTGGGCACCACGCCGCCCACGACCTTGGTGTCGAACTCGACGCCACCGCCGGGGTTGGGGCTGATCTCCAGCCAGACGTGACCGAACTGGCCGCGGCCACCGGTCTGCTTCTTGTGCCGCCCCTCGACCTTGGCCGTGCCGCGGATGGTCTCGCGGTAGGGCACCCGCGGCGCCGAGGTCACGATGGTGGTGCCGAACTTGCGCGTGAGCCGCTCGCCGGCAACCTGGATCTGGTTCTCGCCCTGGGCCCACATCAGCTGCTCGCCGGTCTCGGTGCTGCGTTCCACCTTGATGGTGGGGTCCTCTTCCTGCAGCCGCGTGAGCGCACCCGAGAGCTTGTCAAGGTCGGCCTTGGAGGCGGGCTCCACGGCCACCGGCAGCGTCGGCTCGGGGTACTCGATGGGCGCCATGGTCAGCGGCGTGTCCTTGGAGCTGAGCGTGTCGCCGGTGACGGTGTGGGCCAGCTTGGCCACGGCGCCGATCTCGCCCGCGCGGACCTCATCCACGGGCTCCTGCTGCGACCCCTTGATGTAGAAGACCTGCGCGATGCGTTCCTCCTCGCCCTTCGCCGCGTTGTAGACGGTGGACTGGGACCTGAGCGAGCCGGACCAGACGCGGAAGTAGGTCAGGCGCCCCACGAAGGGGTCGGCCGTGGTCTTGAAGACCTGCGCCAGCAGCGGGCCGTCGGGATCAGCGCCGACCTCGATCTCGTCCCCGCGGTTGTCGGTGGCCTTGACCGGCGGCTCCTCGAGGGGCGTGGGCAGGTAGCGGTTGATGGCATCGAGCATGGCGGTCATGCCGACGTCCCGATTGGCCGAGGTCACCATCACCGGCGCCAGGACCGAGTCCTTGACGCCCTTGTGCAGACACAGCTCCAGCTCCTCGTCGCTGACCTCCTCGCCCTCGAGGAACTTCATGAGCACGTCGTCGTCGGCATCCGCCGCCGCCTCGAGCAGCTGGTCGCGACGCATCGCGACCTCGTCCGTCATGTCCTCGGGGATGGGGATCTCGGTGCGCTTCCCGTCCGCGTAGGCGTAGGCCTTGCGATGGACGAGGTCGACGTAGCCGCTGAACGCCTCGCCCTTGCCGATGGCGATCTGCAGCGGGGCGATCTTGCTGCCGAACTCCGCGCGCAGGGCGTCGAGCGCGGCCGTGGGCTCGGCATTCTCACGCTCGCAGCGGGTGATCACGAAGATGGCCGGCGTGTGCGTCGCGCGCGACAGGCGCACGGCCTTCTCGGTGCCGGCCTCGACGCCGCCGGAGGCGTCGACGGTGATGAGCGCCCCGTCGGCAGCCGCGAAGCCGCTGATGACCTCGCCTACGAAGTCGGCGTAGCCAGGCGTGTCGATGAGCGTGACGTGGTTCCCCTCGCGATCGAAGGTGTTGGCCGCGAGCGAGAGCGACAGCTGCCGCTTCTGCTCCTCGGGCTCGAAGTCGAGCGAGGCGGTGCCGTCGTTGACGTTGCCCATGCGGTTGATGACGCCGGCTCGGTGGAGCAGGTGCTCGGCGATGGTCGTCTTGCCGGACCCTGCATGTCCGGCCAGGACCACGTTGCGGAGTCGTGAGATATCGACGTGCGGCACGCGCAGACCTCCAGTAACGGCGGGTGAGGTCGGCGGAGGCATTCTGGGCGGGCCTCGTCCCTCGGGCCGACCAAGTCGGATTCGTCGCCTCAATCATATAGAATCCCCAGCCATGTCCGGACATTCCAAGTGGTCGACGATCAAGCGCCAGAAGGGCGCCAACGATGCCAAGCGCGGGGCGCTCTTCACCAAGCTGGGCAAGGAGATCACCATCGCGGCCCGCCAGGGTGGCGGTGACCCCGAGACCAACTACCGCCTCAGGCTGGCGGTAGACAAGGCCCGCGCGGCGAACATGCCCACCGACAACATCAAGCGCGCCATCGAGCGCGCCACCGGCGGTGACAAGGCCATCGAATACGAGGAGATCGTCTACGAGGGCTACGGCCTCGGGGGCGTGGCCCTCCTGGTCGAGACAGCCACGGACAATCGCAACCGCACCGCGGCCGAGGTGCGCTCGATCTTCTCCAAGGCCGGCGGCCAGCTGGCCGGGCAGGGCTCGGTCGCCTGGCAGTTCGAGCAGCGCGGCCTGATCTCCGTGGAGCGTGGGCTCGGCGACCCCGATGACATCGCCCTCGCGGCCATCGACGCCGGCGCCGTGGATGTCGACACCGACTCGGATCCCATCGAGATCGCCACCGAGCCGACGCAGCTCCAGAGCGTGCAGGCGGCGGTCGAGGCGGCCGGCGTGAAGGTCGAGTCCTCGGAGCTGACGATGGTGGCCACGACCCCCATCGAGGTCGATGTCGACAAGGCCCGCCAGAACCTCAGGCTCATCGAAGCCCTCGAGGACAGCGACGACGTGCAGCGCGTCACGGCCAACTTCGAGCTGCCCGACGAGATCATGGCCGAGGCTGCCGCGTCGTGATCGTGCTGGGGATCGACCCCGGCACCGCCCGTCTCGGATACGGCCTCGTGGCACGCGAGGGCAGCACGCTGACCATGCTCGACTACGGCTGCCTCGAGACCGTCAACGACCGCCCGCTCGAGCAGCGCCTGCTGCTCATCCACGACGGCCTGGCCGAGCTGATCGTGACCCACCGCCCGGCCGCGGTCGGGGTCGAGCGGCTCTTCTTCAACAAAAACGCGCAGACGGCCATGGCCGTGGGGCAGGCCCGCGGGGTGGTCCTGCTCACGGCCGCGGAGCATGGGCTGGCGGTCTTCGAGTACGGCCCCCACGAGGTCAAGCTGGCCGTGACCGGCTACGGCCGGGCCCCCAAGGACCAGGTGCAGCGCATGGTGCAGCTGATGCTGTCGATGCCGCAGCTGCCGCGGCCCGACGATGCGGCCGACGCGCTGGCGGTGGCCATCTGCACGGCCCACGCCATCACCCCCGGCACGGTGGCGACCGCGTGATCGTCTCGCTCGACGGCGCCGTCGCGGCCGTCTCCGCCGACCACCTCGTGCTGGAGGTCAACGGGGTCGGCTACCGCGTGTTCGCAGGCCCGTCGACCCTGGCCGGGCTCTCGGGCGGCCAGCGCTTGAGGCTGCACACGCACCACCTCGTGCGCGAGGACACGCAGGCGCTCTACGGCTTCCGCACGACCGAGGAGCTGGCCTTCTTCGAGCTCATCACCACCGTCAGCGGCGTCGGGCCCAAGGTCGGCCTGGCCATCGTCTCCTCCCGCCCCGTGGCCGATCTGCAGCTGGCCATCCTGCAGGGCGATGACGCCGTGCTCACCTCGATCCCAGGCGTGGGCAAGCGCCTGGCCGGACGCATCGTGCTCGAGCTCAAGGAGAAGGTCGATGCCGCCGGTTCGCTGGCTCCGGGCGACGGGGGCAGCGAGGCCGAGGTCGGGGCCGCGCTCGAGGCCCTCGGCTACAGCTCGCGCGAGAGCCGGGAGGCAGCACGCGCGGCGGTCGCTGCGCTGCCGCCCGAGGCCACGCTGGAGGACCGCGTCAAGGAAGCGCTCGCAGCCCTGCGCCAGTGAGCCGGGGGCCTGGCGCCCCGTAGAACGTCCGTTCCATTCAGGGCTTGACTCTGCTAGACTCCAAGGCCATGGATGACGACGCGCGGCTGGTCTCGCCGGAGGGGGGAGCACTCGACGAGAACACCGTCGAGTCGTCGCTGCGGCCGCGCCAGCTCGACGAGTACATCGGCCAGGCCCAGGTCAAGGACAACCTGGGCATCCTGCTGGCCGCGGCCAACCAGCGCGAGGAAGCGGCCGATCACATCCTGCTCTACGGACCGCCGGGCCTGGGCAAGACCACGCTGGCCAACATCGTGGCGCGCGAGCTGGGCGTCAACATCCACACCAGCAGCGGCCCGGCCATCGAGCGGCCCGGGGACCTAGCCGCCATCCTGACCAACATCGAGGAGCGGGACGTCCTCTTCATCGACGAGATCCACCGGCTCAACCACTCGGTGGAGGAGATCCTCTACCCGGCCATGGAGGATTTCGCCATCGACGTCATGATCGGCCGCGGCCCCAGCGCGCGCAGCCTGCGGCTCTCGCTCAAGCCCTTCACGGTCGTCGGCGCCACCACCCGGGCCGGACGCATCGGGGCTCCGCTGCGCGATCGCTTCGGGGCCGTCTATCGGCTCGACTACTACTCGCTCGACGAGCTGGCGGAGATCGTGCGCCGCTCCGCGTCCATCCTCGACGTCGAGACCGACGAGGCCGCCGTGCAGATGTTGGCCTCGCGGGGGAGGGGCACACCGCGGGTCATCAACCGCCTGCTGCGGCGCACCCGCGACCACGCCCAGGTCCGGGGTGACGGGCGCATCACCGAGGCCCAGGCCGTCGCGGCCATGGAGGCTCTCGACATCGACGACGCTGGGCTGGACACGACCGACCGGCGCCTGCTGGCGGCCATCGTGCAGAAGTTCGGCTCCGGGCCGGTCGGCGGCGCGGCCATCGCCGCGGTCATCGGCGAGTCGGTGGAGACGGTAGAGGACGTCTACGAGCCCTACCTGCTGCAGCTCGGCTTCCTCGACCGTACGCCCCAGGGTCGCGTGGCCACGGAGCTCGCACGTGCGCACCTGCGCGAGCTCGGCTACGAGGTCCCGCCGCCGCGCCGGGCGGAGCGCGACGATCCCGGCCTGTGGGACGGTGTCACCAGCGAGGGTCGCGCCGACGTCGAGGCGCAGGCATGACCCAGGCGCAGCCGGTCCCGGCGCCGGCAGTCGCGGCGGCCGACGGCTTCGCCCTGCGCACCCGCGGCCTGGTCAAGCACTACGGCTCGCGCCCGGCGCTGCAGGGACTGGACCTGGCCGTACCCCGCGGTGTGGTCTACGGCTTCCTCGGCCCCAACGGCGCAGGCAAGACCACGCTCATGCGGCTGCTCGTCGGGCTCATCCGGCCGGACGCAGGCGATATCGAGATCCTCGGCCAGCGCTATGACTGGCGCCGGCGTGCCCTGCTCCACGAGGTGGGGGCCCTGGTCGAGTCACCGACGTTCTACGACTACCTCTCGGGGCGCGACAACCTGCGCGTGCTGGCCGCATCGGGCGCCCGCGTCCCGGCCGGCCGCGTGGACGAGGTGCTGGCCCTGGTGGGCCTGGCCGAGCGCGGCCGAGACAAGGCCGGCCGCTACTCGATGGGCATGAAGCAGCGCCTGGGCATCGCGGCGGCCCTGCTGTCCGACCCACAGCTGCTGCTGCTCGACGAGCCGGCCAATGGTCTCGATCCCGGCGGCATCGTGGCCATGCGTGAGACGCTCCGCTTCCTGACCCGGCAGGGCAAGACCGTCTTCATCTCCAGCCACATCCTGCCCGAGGTCCAGCAGCTGGCCGACGTCGTGGGCATCGTCAACGCCGGACGGCTCATCCGCGAGGGCACCCTCAGCGAGCTGCTCAACGAGGGCGGACACGTGAGCGTGCGCGTGGCGGAGGCGGAGGTGCCGGCCGCGCTGGGCGCCCTGGCCATCCTCGGCGCGCCCACCCGCGCGCAGCCCGCCGGCCAGCCCGGCAGCGCCACCATCGACGTGCGCATCCAGCCGGTGCGGGCCGCGGAGGTGAACCGGGCGCTCGCCACGGCCGGCATCTACGCCAGCGACCTCAGCTCCGGCAGCGACCTCGAATCGGTCTTCCTCTCGCTCACGGCCACGGCACCTGCACGGGCGGCCGTGCCCAACGCCGGCTGGGGCGAGCGCGGCTAGATGAGCCTCCTGCGCATCTCCCTGCTCAAGCTGGTCCGCCGTCCGGCGACGTGGATCGTCTTCGCCATCCTCGGTGGGCTGATCGCGCTCACCTTCATCTCGCTCGGCGCCACGGCCGGCAGCGTCGAGTCCATGGGCGACGAGTTCCAGATCCGGGTGCTGCTCGACTTCCCCACGGCCTACTCCATCGTGGCCGGCTTCGTGGTCGGCTTCGGCGGGCTGCTGGCGGTGGCCTACGGGGCCGCGGTCATCGGGGCCGACTGGGCCTGGGGCACCATCCGCGCCATCGTGGCCCGGGGCGAGAGCCGCGTGCGCTACGCGCTGGTGACGTTCCTGGCCATCGCCCTCGTGCTCGCCGTCGGCGTCGTCGGGGCGTTCGCGGTCGGCTCGCTCTCCGCTGTCGTGGCCGCGGAGATGGCTGGCCTCGGCACCGACGGAGCGGGCGACCCGGACACGCTGGCCACCCTGCCGGAGCTGCTGGCTCGCACGTGGCTGGGCGTGACCCAGGCCGCGGCCATCGGCTTCGCCATCGCCATGCTCTTCAAGAGCCAGCTGGCCGGCATCGGCGCGGGCCTCGCCTTCTACTTCGCCGAGCAGTTCCTGCTGCTCGTGCCGGCGCTGCGCGAGATCCTCATCTACTTCCCCTTCAGCATCTCGAGCGCAGTCATCGCCACCACCGAGGACTTCGACACCAGCGCCTTCGGGACCTTCCCGGTGCTGGACGCGGACACCGCGGTCGTGTGGTCCATCGCCTACCTCGTGCTCGCGCTGGCGATCGCCTCCGTGGCCGCCTGGCGCGCCCAGATCACACAGTGACCGCCCGGCAAGGGCACGTCTCCCCCGGGCGCACCTCCTCTGGGCGCACGTCCCCGGTCCGCTTCGAGGTCGAGGCCAGGGCCGGGGAGGGCTCGCGAGCGCGGGTCGGCCGGCTGGACACGCCCCACGGCCCGGTCGAGACGCCCATCTTCATGCCCGTCGGCACGAACGCCACGGTCAAGACCCTGGATCCCGATGACCTGCGCGAGGTGGGCGCGAGCATCATCCTTGCGAACACGTACCACCTCTCGCTGCGACCGGGTCACGAGCGCATCCGGCGGCTCGGCGGCCTGCACCACTTCATGGGCTGGGACCGTCCGATCCTCACCGATTCCGGCGGCTTCCAGGTGGTCAGCCTGGGCCAGCTGCGGAAGATCAGCGAGGACGGTGTCCGCTTCCGCTCCCATCTCGACGGCACGCTCATCGACTACACGCCCGAGCATGCCATCGCCGTGCAGGAGGCGCTGGGCTCGGACATCGCGGTCTGCCTCGACCAGCCCGTGCCACCAGGCTCCTCGTCGCGCCGGGAGGTGGCCGAGGCCACGGCCCGGACGCATCGCTGGGCCGAGCGCTGCCTGGAGGCCCATCGACGGCCGGACCAGGCGCTCTTCGGCATCATCCAGGGCGGTCTGGAGCCCGACCTGCGAGCCGAATCGGCCGAGGCCATCAGCGAGCTGCCGTTCGACGGCATCTGCATCGGCGGACTCGCGGGCGACGAGACCCCGCCCCAGCGACGGGCCGCGCTCGACGTGGTCGTGCCGCTGCTGGCCGACGATCCGCGTCCGCGCTACCTCATGGGGCTGGGCTCGCCGCAGGACCTGCTCGATGCCGTCGACGCGGGCATCGACATGTTCGATTCGGTGCTGCCGGCGCGGGTGGCGCGCAACGCCAGCCTGTGGGTGCCGGCGGGCAAGCTCAACATCCGCAACGCCCGCTTTCTCGACGATCCGCGACCGGTCCAGGAGGGCTGCCCCTGCCGCCTCTGCCGCTCGTTCTCACGCGCCTACCTGGCCCACCTGATGCGGGCCGACGAGATGCTCGGCTACCGGCTCGCAACTTGTCACAACCTGACCTTCACCCTAGACTTCATGAGCAAGATCCGGTCCGCGATCCGGGCCGGCACGTTCCCTGAATCGGTGCGCGACGCTCGTGTCAGCCAAGCTGGCACGAACGGTGCTGAGAATGGCGATGAAGGGAGGGTGAAGTC
>JASFQX010000037.1:0-8792 GCA_050115215.1 Chloroflexota bacterium | reverse complement strand
CTACGCCATCGTCGATCGCTCGGTCCAGCTCAAGCTGGGCGTGGTCGAGCGCGATCCCTTCGAGCAGGGCGAGCGCCGCACCCTCAACCTGGGCCATACGCTGGGACACGCGCTCGAGATCGAGAGCGGCTACCGCCTGCCGCACGGGTCGGCGGTGGTGCTGGGCCTGCGTGCGGTAGCCCACATGGCCGCCGGACGTGGAGCCGCGCCCGGCCTGGCCGAGCGCATCGATGAGGTCGTCAAGGGGCTCGGCTACCGGCTCACGCGCGCCTTCGACCCGGTCGCGGTCAAGGCCGCGCTGACCACCGACAAGAAGCGCGTCCGGGGTCGGCAGCGCTGGATCCTGCCCCTGGATATCGGGACCGTCGTCGAGGTCGATGACATCAGTGAAGCCGAACTCGATGCGGCCATCGACCACATCCGCGCGGAGGAGACGGGATGAGGATCCTGCTGCTCAACGGGCCCAACCTGGGCCGCCTCGGCCAGCGCCAGCCGGAGATCTACGGCACCACGACCCTGGCCGACGTGGAAGCCGCCGCGGCCGTTCACGCGGATGAGCTGGGCCACGAGATCCGGGCCTTCCAGTCGAACCACGAGGGCGCGCTCATCGACCGCATCGAGGAGCGCGACTACGACGCCATCGTCATCAACCCCGGCGCCCTGACCCACTACGCCTGGTCGCTCCACGACGCGCTCCTCGGGGCCGAGTGCCCCGTGGTCGAGGTGCACATCAGCGACATCCGTACGCGCGAGGAGTGGCGTCATGTCTCGGTCATCGAGCCGGTCGTGAGCCACCGCATCCTGGGGCATGGCTGGCGGGGGTATCTCGAAGCCATCGACTACCTCCACGAGCAGCGCACACCCTGAGGCCCAGCCCGATGATCAGCCACCTCCCTCGCCCCGGCCTCGCCGGCGTCGCCGCCGTCGAGATCAGTGCTGACACCGTCAGCCCGGTAACCGCCGCGCTCCGACTCCATGCCCAGGACCGGCTGGCCTTCATCCTCGAGTCGGTCGAGGGCGGCGCGCGCTACGGCCGCTACTCGATGGTCGGTGTTCGCGGCCGCATCATCTCGCTGGAGGGCGAGCAGGCGATCGTGCGCGGCCACGACTACACCGAGATCGAACGCTTCCCGGCGACCGATCCGCTCGAGGCGCTGCGGCAGGTGCTGCCCGGCACGCTCGAGCACGGCGACCTGCCTGTCTCGCTGGCCTCCGGCGTGGGCTACCTCTCGTACGAGGCCGCGGCTCGGTTCGAGCCGGTGCTGCCGGTGCCGCGGGCCGACCCGATCGGCCTGCCGCTGGCCCTGTTCCACCTGCCCGACGTGCTGATCGTCTTCGACCATCTGGCTCAGACCGCCACCGTCTCGACCATCGACGGCCCGCGCGCCCGGGACCGCCTCGACGAGGCGCTCGGGATGCTGTGGCGACCGTCCTCCATCGAAGCCTCGGTCACCCTCCCGGCCACGGCGGCCGGGCATACGCCACCGGCGGCGGATGCGCGCTACGAGACCGGCGTGGCCAGCCTCGTGCACGACATCCACGCGGGCGAGATGCTGCAGACCGTGCTTGCCCGCCGCTTCAGCCTGCCCTGCACCGTGGGTCCGCTGGAGGTCTACCGCTCACTCCGGCGCATCAATCCGTCGCCGCACCTCTTCGCCATCGACCTCGGGCCCCGCCGCTCGATGCTGGGTGCCTCGCCGGAGCTGCTGGTACGCGTGCGCGATGGGGTCGTGGCCACGCGCCCGATCGCCGGCACGCGCCCACGCAGCGCCGATCCGGCCGAGGACCAGGCGCTGGAGGCTGAGCTGCTGGCCGACGAGAAGGAGCTGGCCGAGCACGCCATGCTGGTGGACCTTGCGCGCAATGACGTCGGGCGCGTGGCCGTGGCGGGCAGCGTGCGCGTGCCGGCGCTGCATGCGATCGAGCGCTACTCGCACGTGATGCATATCGTCAGCGAGGTCGAGGGTGATCTGCGAGCCGACTGCGACGCCTTCGACGCGGTGCGCTCGGTGTTCCCCGCCGGCACGCTCAGTGGCGCACCCAAGGTCCGCGCCATGCAGGCCATCGCCGAGCTCGAGGACGAGCAGCGCGGTCCGTACGGCGGCGCCATCGGCTTCTTCGCCCCCGACGACGTGGAGGCCGCCATCACCATCCGCTCCATGGTGCTCAAGGACGGCACGGCCTACGTCCAGGCCGGGGCTGGGATCGTGGCCGACTCGGTACCGGAACGGGAGTCGGCCGAGGTGGCGGCCAAGGCCGGTGCCATCCTCAGCGCCCTGGCGGAGGCGGAGGCCATCTACGGCAGCGCTGACCAGGAGGCACAGCCATGACCACGGCCGGTACGGAGCAGCCAGGCGCCGGCCTGCGTATCCTGCTGCTCGACAACTACGACAGCTTCACCTACAACCTCTACCAGTACCTCTGCCAGCTCGGAGCCGAGGTCGAGGTCGTACGCAACGACGAGATCACCGTGGAGGAGATCGCGGACAAGGCCATCGACGGCGTCGTCATCAGTCCCGGTCCCTCCCGACCGGAGAACGCGGGGGTCTCGATGGCCGTCATCGAGCGCCTCGGCCCGACCACGCCCATCCTCGGCGTGTGCCTGGGCCATCAGTCGATCGGTGCGGTCTACGGTGGCGAGATCATCGCCGTGGAGCCCGTGCACGGGAAGACGTCGGCTGTCGACCATCGCGGGCTGGGCGTGTTCGAAGGGTTGTCCACACCCATCCACGCAGGCCGCTACCACTCGCTGGCGGTCGCGCGTGACTCCCTGCCAGAGGCGCTGGAGGTGACCGCCACCAGCCCTGACGGACTGGTCATGGGCCTCCGCCACCGGCAGCACCCGGTCGAGGGCATCCAGTTCCACCCCGAGTCCATCCTCACCGAGGACGGCATGACCATGCTCGGGACCTGGCTGCGCTCCCTGCGGGCCTAGCCGTTCGCGGGTGAGGTCCGGGGCGATCAGCGCGGGCTGACCACCGACACGCCCAGGTCCCGTGCGGCCTCGGCAAGCTGGGCGTCGTAGGTCACGATGCCGTCGAGATCCGGACCGAACTCGAAGGCAGCCGCGAGGTGAACAGCGTCGAGGCTGCGCAACTGCGCCGGCTCGAGCAAGGCAGCACGCTCGTAGGTCTCGGTCGACAGGGCCATCAGCAACATCGTGTCGAGGACGGATCGCGCTCGGGCCTGGAACTCGGGCGCCGTACGCCTGACGGCACGCAGCAGCTCGACCCTGAGGATGTCGCTCGAGCAGTACTCCGCGTCATGCGCTTCCGCCCATCGAAGCATCGCGACAGAGCCGCGCTCAGCGAGGACGAGCTTCGCGGCGGCCGACGTGTCGACGTAGTACACGCTCAGTAGCGCTCCTCATCGCGCATCTCCCGTAGAACCTCCGTCAGCGGCCGCTGCCCCGGCTTCCGGCGCGGAGGTTGTGGCAGGTCCTTGATCGAACGCTTGGGTGGGGTGGCGCGGCCAGCGTCGATGAGGGCCTGGATTCGGTTCGGCTGGTAGGGCACGAGCATGGCCACCGGCCGGCCGCGGTCGGTGATGACCACGATGTGGCCGGCGGCGGCCTCGGCCACGACCGCCGAGGCGTTCTGCTTGAGGGCCCTGATCCCGACCGTGCTCATGTGCTACATCGTAGCACTTCGGTCGATCAGTCCCTCCCGGCCCTGAGTATCCGAAATCGCCGGGCTACCGGGCGCGCAGCTGCTCGAGCAGGCGGTCGGCGGCGGAGTAGGGATCGAGGTCGTGGGTGGCGACCTGCTCCAGCAGCGCGTCGGTCTCGGCGCGCCGTTTCGAGGACCACAGGGCCTCGCGGGTGCGGTCGGCGAGGATGCCCTCCACCTGGGCCCGGGCGCGGGCGATGCGCGCCTCGTGCGGCTCGGCAGCGCCGGCTCGAGCGTCGTGCAGACGGTCCAGCGCGGCCAGCAGCTCGGGCACGCCGGCGGCCGTGAGCGCGGAGGCCAACAGCACCTCCGGCCGCTTGGGGCGCGGTCGATCGTTCTGGACGCCGGCCGGCTCGTCGCCCAGCAGCAGGGTCGAGCGCAGCTGCATGGCCGCGCGCTCCGCGCCGGGACGGTCGGCCTTGTTGACGACCACCAGATCGGCCACCTCCAGCAGGCCGGCCTTCATGGCCTGCACGTCGTCACCCATCTCTGGCGCCTGCACCACGAGCGTGGTGTCGGCGATGGAGGCCACCTCCACCTCGCTCTGGCCGGTGCCCACGGTCTCGATGAAGACGAGCCCGAAGCCGCAGGCGTCAAGCACGGCCGCCGACTCGGCCGTCGCGCCGGCCAGCCCGCCAAGGTGTCCGCGCGAGGCCATCGAGCGGATGAAGACGTCGCGGTCGCCGGCGTACCCCTGCATGCGGATGCGGTCGCCCAGGATGGCCCCGCCAGTGACCGGGCTGGAAGGGTCGATCGCGAGCACGGCCACGGCTCGGGCAGCTCTGCGGGCCACGGCCACCAGCGCCGACACCAGCGTGGACTTGCCGCCGCCCGGCGGCCCCGTCACCCCCACCACGTGCGCGGTTCCGGCCGCGGGGTAGAGCACGCGCAAGGCCTCCTCGGCCGCGGGCGTTCGCGACTCAACGGCGGTCAGCAGTCGCGACAGCGCGCGGCGCGAGCCGCCGCGGGCCTCATCGGCCAGGCGCGTCCCGTTCCCGCTCCGCGCGGGCGCTGACATCAGGTGCGCGGGTGCGCGTGCTCGCGCATGAAGGCCGCGATCTCGCCGATGGGGGTGCCCGGACCGAAGACGGCAGCCACGCCAGCCTGCTCGAGCACGGGGATGTCCTCAGCGGGGATGATGCCGCCGGCGGTCACGAGCACGTCGTCCATGCCCTCCGCCCGCAGCAGCTCGCAGATCCTGGGCAGGAGCGTCAGGTGCGCGCCCGAGAGGATGGAGAGCCCGACCACGTCGACGTCTTCCTGCAGCGCGGCCGTGGCCACCATCTCCGGCGTCTGGCGCAGCCCGGTGTAGACGACCTCGAAACCCTCGTCGCGCAGCCCGCGCGCGAGCACCTTGGCCCCCCGGTCGTGGCCATCGAGGCCGGGCTTGGCGATGAGCACCTTGAGCGGTCGGTCGGTCATGACCCCGATCGTAGCGCGCTTCCGGGCCGATCGAAGCGTGCTTCCGGGCCGGCCGCCACCCGCCGCGAGCCAGTCGCCTGGAGTACCCGGGCCGGGGCACGTGGTCCGATTCCGGCAGCCGGGCAGATCCGTCAATCGCCCCGGACGTCGTCGTAGTCGTGGAAGGCGACGCTCAGCTCGTCGCAGCCGGAGGCTGCCAGGTAGTCGACGAACGGCCCCAGTCCCGGCGCGACACCGGTCCACACGCCGCTGCTGAGCCGAAGCCGACCACCATCCAGCTCGACGCCGTAGTAGGCGTTGCCGGACCGCCATGGTGTCGTCGAGGCCGATGGCCCGAAGGGCGCAGCTTCGAGCCGGTGCTCCTCGACACTCGGGCGCCGCGTGGAGTCCGCGCCCGGGTCGACCACGACCCGATCCGCGTACTCGGCCATGGCCGCGGCCGCGACATGCGCGTCCAGCACCTCCTCCAGCGGTCCGAGGTCGGGAAGCTCCTCCGGCACGACAGCTGCGACATGGGCCTGCAGGCGAGCGATCAGCTCCCCCGTGCGCTCGTCGTCGCCCCGGGCCGCGGCCTGACCGAGCTCGCGCGTCAGGCGCGCGAAGGTGTCGTCCTCGTCGAGCGCATCGAGAAAGGCACGACTCCATTCCTGTTGCACCAGCCGCAGCGTGCGGCGCGCCGCGATCTCCGCATCGGTCAGTGGCGGGGCGATCCAGGGCGGGCGCATGCCCTCCAGGAGCCCGTGGTCCGCAAGCTCCTGGCCAAGGGTCAGCAGTCGGTCCTGGTCGCCGTCGCAGATGAGGTCGAAGGCGATGGCACCCTCGCCGCCGCGGTCACCCTCGACCAGCACGCCGGCGCCCGTCGCGCGGAGGCCGCTGGCCAGCGGTGAGCGGTAGAAAGGCCCGCCGTCCTCCGCGGCGGCCTCCCACTGGTCATGCTCGTCACGCGGCCGCAGACCGTCGATGACGAGCCAGCGGTCGATGACCTCGACGAAAGGCGTACCCGCCGCATCCGTGCCGAGCCACTCGAAGCCAGGCCCCGCGTCTACGCCGGTCCCGGTCAGCCACCTGGCCTCGGCGTCGACCGTGCCGACCGCGCCCGCCAGCTCGCCGGCGGTCGCTACCGCTGACGCGTGGTCGGGGAAGGCCGCGAGCAGGCTGATTCGGGGGAGCTCGGGAGCGGCCTCGCCGGCGTTGGCGGGCTGTGGGACGAAGCGCAGGCCCGGGTCGAGCGCCTCGCGGGGCTCGCTTCGCCACCACCAGGTGCCACCGATGGGCGCCGTGGGCAGGATCGGGAGGCCGGTGGCGGCATCGAGTCGGAGGTCATCCATGTCGAGCGCGACCTCCGACGGTCCCTGGTCGCCAGCGCAGGCCGAGATGGTGGCGACGAGCACGAACGCGAGGACGAGGCTCGCGCGGACGGCGCCGGCCCAGCTGAGGCTTCCCGGCCTCGCCCTCATTCGTCCGCCTCGGTGTCCTCCGCCTCTTCGGTCAGCAGGCTGACGCCGAGACCGTAGTCGACGAAGCTGATACGGATCTCGTCGCAGCCGTTCTCGGCAAGGTACGCGGTCATGGGCCCGAGCCCGGCGGCCACGCCGTGGAACAGGCCCAGCGAGAGCGTCAGCTCCTCGAATCCGAGCCCGGCATAGGCCCGAACCTCGCCCATGATCCAGGGCATCAGCGCGTCGTGGGCCCCGAAGCGGGAAGCCGCGAACTGGCCCGAGACCACGTTCGCCGGGCGGGTCTCGCGACCGGCCAGCACCTGCAGGGCGGCACGCCGGGAGAACTCCCTGGCCGCGGTGGCTACCACGTCCTGGTCGAGGAACTCGGCCAGTGGCTCCAGGTCGGGGCGCGTGGCCACGATCCAGCCCTCGATGTAGGAGCGCAAGTCCTCGAAGGCCTCGCTGGTGGCGGTCGAGCCACGGTCACCGGCGTCCCGCAGGATCTGCGCGAGGCCCTGGAAGACGATGTCCTCGGGCAGCGTGCTGAGCACCTCCGAGGCATGCACGTCGAGGAGGCGCAGCGTGCGGCGGGCCTTGCGCTGCTCGTCGGTGATGCCCGGCTCCAGCCACAGCGGCTGCATGTCGTAGAGCTCGGCGTTGTCGGCCAGGTCCTGCTGCAGCGTCAGCAGGGCGGCGTTGTCGCCACTGCAGGCGAGGTCGAAGGCCACGTGCTTGTCGTCCGAGGTCGCCTCCTCGACGATCAGCGCTTCGGCGCCATCGTGCAGGGCCAGCGTCAGCGGTGAGGCGTAGCGGGGATCGACGTCGAGCCCCGGTCCGGGATCGAACTCGCGACGATAGGCCAGCTCGCTGACGACCAGCCAGCGATCGACGACGTCGACGAACGGCGTGGTGGCCGCCTCGCTTCCGAGCCAGTCGAAGCCGGCCTCGACCGGCTGCCCGGCCGCCTCCAGCCAGGCAGCCTCAGCCCGCGGGTCACCCACGGCCGCGGCCAGCTCCCGGCCCACGGCCAGGGCCTGCGCGTGGGATCCGTACTCGGCCAGCAGCGAGACGCGTCCCTGGTCGGGATCGATGTCCGTGCCGACAGGCGCCTCCGAGGTGAAGCGCAACGAGGGGTCGATGATCAGCTGTGGTTGGTCGACCCACCACCACGGACCGCCGATGGCCTCTGGCACGACCGGCAACCCGGTCGCGGGATCGATGGCGTAGCCGCCCACCTCGGCCGGCAGCCTGGGCGTCCGCTCGGGCGTCGGCGCCGCCACCGGCGTGGGGCTGGGCGTCCGCTCGGGCGTGGGGCTGGGCGTGGACTCGGGCGTGGGGCTGGGCGTCGGCTCCGGGGTCGGGCCGGGCGTCGGCTCCGGGGTCGGGCTGGGCGTGGACTCGGGGGTCGGGCCGGGGGTCGTCGCCGGCGTGGGGCTCGGGGCCTGCGTCGGCGTGGGGCTGGGGTTCGGCGCCGGCGTGGGGCTCGGGGCCTGCGTCGGCGTGGGGCTGGGGGTCGGCGCCGATGACGCACAGCCGGCCGCAACCAGCACCGCTGCCAGCGACACGGCCAGCACCGATGCCGGGGACCAGCGTGGCCGCTCAGTAGGACCGATCACGGTCACGTTCCTCCGAAACACTGCGCTGCTACGGGGCGCCTGTCGATGGGCGCTCCAGGTGGCTGAAGAACTCGGCCCGGGTCTTGTCGCTGGTACGGAAGAGCCCTAACACCGCGGACGTGGTCATGACCATGCCCGGCTTGCGCACGCCGCGCATGCTGGCGCACAGATGCGTGGCCTCGACCACGATGCCCACCCCCTTGGGCGCCAGATGCTCCATCAGGAAGTCGGCGATCTGCTGCGTCAGCCGTTCCTGGATCTGCAGTCGGCGGGCGTACATGTCCACCACCCGCGGGATCTTGGAGAGGCCGATGACGCGGCCGGCCGGGATATAGGCCACGGCCGCCGTGCCCGCGAACGGGAGCAGGTGGTGCTCGCACAGCGAATGGAAGGGGATGTCCTTGACCACCACCATCTCCGAGTAGTCGACCTCGAAGACGGCCTCGTTGAGCACGTCTTCCCGCGGCGAGGCATAGCCGGCGGTCAGCTCCTCGTACATCCGCGCGACCCGGGCAGGCGTGTCGATCAGCCCGGGACGGTCGGGATCCTCGCCGATCGCGGACAGGATGTCACGGACGGCCCCTTCGACCGATGGGTCCCTCACCGCGAGCTACTGGCCGTTCCTGGTGGAATCGTCGGCCTTGTCG
>JASFQX010000036.1:0-8814 GCA_050115215.1 Chloroflexota bacterium | reverse complement strand
CAACGGGCTCGACGACCAGTTCGGCGCTGGCATGATCGAGTCGGCCGTGACCTACGACGGCACCAAGTACCTGCTGCCGTTCGGCTTCCACATCGCGCCCATGTTCTACAACCCCACGGTCTTCGCCGACGCGGGCGTCGAGATCCCCACCACGTTCGATGAGCTCAAGGCTGCCTGCGAGACGTTCAGCGCCGCTGGTGTCCTGCCCATCTCGCTGGGTTCACAGGCCGCGTGGCCGGCCCAGTTCTGGTTCGACTACCTGCTCCTCCGTACCGCCGGCGCCGAGTACCGAGCCAGGCTCATGGCGGGAGAAGCGTCGTACACGGACCCAGAGGTCGTGCGAGCCATGGAGCTGTGGGCCGAGCTCTTCGATGCGGGCTGCTTCCCGGATGGAGCCACCGCCAACAGCCTCGTCTGGACGGACGCCGCTGATCAGCTCGTCAATGGCGAGGCAGCCATGAATCTGATGGGCACGTGGCTCATCGGCTACGTCGTCGGCAACGGCTTCGAGCCGGTCACGGATTTCGACTTCTTCGAGTTCCCGATCGTCGATGAGGGAGTGCCGACGGCCGTCGTCGGGCCCGTGGACGGTCTGGTGACCGCCGCCGGTGCAGCCAACTCAGAGAACGCCATGGCCATGCTGGAGTTCCTGGCGAGGCCGGAGAGCCAAGCGGCCTGGTCCGTCGGCCAGGGCAACATGCCCACCAACACGACGTCCGACACGACCGAGTTCAACGACCTCATCAAGCGGGCGATGGAGATCGCGGCCGCGTCCGAGACCTACAACTTCAACTACGACCTGGCGACGCCTCCGGCGCCGAGCGAGGTCGGGCTCGACATGTTCCAGAGGTTCATCAACGACCAGGGCGACATCCAGGGTCTGCTCGCGGAGACGCAGACCGCAGTCGCAGCCGCCTTCGAGGGCTAGCAGCGACGCTGTGGGGCTGCAGCCGACACAGGCATGTGGCTCCATCGACCCGGATGCCGGGATGGCAGCATCGCCATCCCGGCATCGACACCATCGGCAGGTGCGACCATCGAGATCGGGAGATGAGGGTGGCTGACCGCCCATGAGAGGAGCAGGCACGTGACCCGCGGCAGCCGGTTCTCCCTGTTCCTGATGGCCGCCGGCCCGCTTGCCTTCTACGCCATCTTCGTGTTGCTGCCGCTGCTTCAATCCGTCCAGATCAGCACCTGGAACTGGAGTGGGCTGGGCGAGCCGGCGTTCATCGGCCTTGACAACTTCCGCCGCGCCCTGGAGGACCCGCTCTTCATGGGTGCGCTGCGTAATACGGCGTTGTGGCTGGTCATCGCCGTCTCCGTCCCGACGATCGCGGGGCTGCTGCTGGCGGTCCTGCTGGATAGGCCCCTGCGAGGCAGCCGCCTCTACAAGTCGGCCTTCTACATGCCCATCACCCTCTCGCTGGTCGTCGTTGGCCAGGTCTGGATCTGGATCTACCAGCCCAACTGGGGGCTCCTCAACTCGGTGTTGGAGGCGGCCGGCCTCGAGGACCTCACGACGGCCTGGTTGGGCAACCCGGACACCGCGCTCATGGCTGTCATCGTCGCCTGGTGCTGGCAGCAGACGGCCCTGTCGCTGATCCTCTACCTGGCTGCCCTGACGACGATCCCCAAGGACCTGCTCGAGGCCGCCGCTATCGACGGCGCGTCATGGTGGCAGCAGTTCCGGAAGGTCATGGTCCCACTGCTGCGCCCGGCCACGGTGGTCGTCATCACGCTCGCGGTCATCAACACGCTCAAGGGTTTCGACATCGTCTTCGTGCTGACGCAGGGCGGCCCCTTCCACACCTCCGACAACCTGGCGATGTTCATGTACTCGGAAACCTTCTTCAAGTACCGCTTCGGCTACGGCGCGGCGATCGCGGTGGCGCTCTTCGTCCTCGCCATCATCGTCATCCTCATCTACTTCCGACAGTCTCGGGCCTCTGAGCGGCTCTATGGCTAGGGCCATGACCGTCACCCAGGAGCATCGCCGGGCTCGCCCGCTGAGCCGCTCATTCGTCCTGCATGGCTTCATCCTGGCCATGCTCTTGATCTATGCAGCGCCCCTCATCGGCGTGCTTCTGACATCGCTGCAATCGAACCCCGAGATCGCGGCGCGG
Source organism: Chloroflexota bacterium (assembly GCA_050115215.1). GTDB lineage: Bacteria > Chloroflexota > Limnocylindria > Limnocylindrales > CSP1-4 > JAFMJV01. The sequence goes on along the minus strand of JASFQX010000036.1, from coordinate 6,691 downwards.
GGTGTCTGGCACATCCCCGAGAACGCGACGATCGAGAACTTCGTCGATGTGTGGACGAATACCGACCTGCCGCGCTATCTGCTCAACAGCTTCCTGGTCACCATCCCGGCGACGTTCCTGTCCGTGCTCGGGGGTGTGCTGCTGGGCTACGTCTTCAGCCAGTTCAGGTTCCCATTCGCAGAGCTGCTGTTCCTGGTCGTCATCGCGGGCATGTTCTTCCCGCCACAGGCCATGCTCATCCCGCTGTTCCGGCTCTTCAACTCGCCTATCGAGATCCTCGGCTTCCAGGTCTTGCCCGCGCTCTACGACACGGTCTACCCGATGATCATCATCCACATGTCGCTGGGCCTGGCCATCACGACGCTGCTCATGCGCAACTTCATGTCGGCGTTGCCGTCGGGCCTGCGCGAGGCCGCCATCGTCGATGGTGCGGGCGAGTGGTCCGTGCTGTTCCGCGTCATCCTGCCGCTGACGCTGCCGGCCCTGGCCGTACTCGCGACCCTGCAGTTCACCTGGATCTGGAACGACTTCCTGTGGCCGCTGGTCCTGACCCGCTCCGCCGAGGCCAAGACGGTCATGGCCGGCATCGCCGCGCTGCAGGGGCAGTTCAGCGTGGCCTATGCCAACCAGGCGGCGATGGCCATCATTGCCAGCATCCCCACCATCGTCATCTTCATCGCCTTCCAGCGCTACTTCATCGCCGGTCTGACCATGGGCTCGGTGAAGGAGTGAGGCGCTCGTCGTTCGCCACCACCTGAGGGGAGGAGCCCGTGACCGCAGCCGTCGAACGCCTGAGGGTGGCCATCATCGGCCCCGGGCGCATCAGCGACCTGCACGCCATCGAGTACGTCAACTCGCCGCACGCCGAGATCGCGGCGGTGTGCAAGCCCGACACCGAGGGCGCGCTGGCGCGGGCGCGCTCATGGGGCATCGAGCCCGAGAAGGTCTACGCCGACTGGCGGGAGTGCCTGGCCGACGATTCCATCGACGCCTTCGAGGTGCTGCTCCCCCACCATATGCACCTCGAGGTCGCGCTGGCGGCCATCGAGACCGGCAAGCACCTCTCGACCCAGAAGCCGGTGGGCTTCACCGTGGCCGAGTGCTCGCGTTTCGTGGAGGCGGCGCAGGCGGCCGAGCAGCGCGGGCAGGTCGTGCGCGTCTTCGAGAACTTCCTCTTCTACCCGCCGGTGATGCGGCTGGTCGAGCTCGTCCGCGAGGGCGAGATCGGCGAGGTCCTCTCGGTGCGCCAGATCAGCCGCTCGGGCGACCCCGACTGCGGCTGGGACGTGCCCGACCGTGCCGCCGCCTGGCGCTTCGACATCGAGCAGAACGGCGGCGGACCGCTGGTCTTCGACGACGGCTTGCACAAGTTCAGCATCTTCTGGGCCCTGCTGGGCGTGGCCGACGAGGTGCACGCCTGGATCGGCTCCACACCGGTGCCGGGCGGAGCGCTGGACTCTCCCTCGGCGGTCTCGCTGCGCTGGGCCAACGGCGCCATGGGCGTGCTCGAGGTGGTCAACGCTCCGGAGCTCCAGGTCCAGTCGCTCTTCTACTCACAGGACGATCGGGTGGAGGTCACCGGCTCCAGGGGCGTGGCCTGGGTCAACCGCGGTCACGGCAAGATCCAGGAGGTGCCCTCGCTGCAGGTCTACCGCGACGGTGCCACCCGCGACTTCGAGGACATCGCGTCCGAGTGGGACGAATCCTTCATCCTCGCCACGCGCGACTTCATCGAGGCCGTGCGCGAGGGCCGCTCGTCGCTGCTCACCGCCGAGGAGCATCGCCAGGTGCTGTCGACCGCGCTGGCCGCCCAGATCTCCGGACGCGAGGAACGCGTGGTCCGCCCTGTGGACGTGCCCTAGGCAGACCGGCCGCGCTCGGCGACCCCGGTGTACGGGTGCGCTTCAGCGGTGCGGCGTGAGCGTTGTCGAGGCGGCCGCGACTCCCTAGCATGAGCGACCCCCGACACCCGCAGCGAGAGACCTCCCCCATGAACGACACAGACAACTCCACCAGCGCGAGCGAGCAAGCCGAAGGAGGCTTCTCGGACGCCGAGAAGGCCGCCATGAAGGAGCGCGCCAAGGAGCTGAAGGCGGAGGCACGCGCGAGCAAGAAGCGGGAGGACGGGGAGCGCGCCGTGCTCGAGAAGATCGCCGAGATGCCGGAACCGGACCGCGGCATGGCCGTGCGCATCCACGCCATCGTCACCGCCAGCGCCCCAGAGCTGTGGCCGAGGACCTGGTATGGGATGCCCGCCTACGCCAGGGACGGCAAGGTCGTCGTCTTCTTCCAGGGCGCAGCCAAGTTCGAGGCACGGTACTCGACCCTCGGGTTCAACGACGCGGCACATCTGGACGACGGCAGCATGTGGCCGACCTCGTACGCGCTCAGGGAGCTGACTGACGTGGAGGAAGCGCGGATCGCTGAACTGGTGAAGAAGTCGGTGAGCTGAGGACTTGGGCCTGACGCGTGTCGCGCCTGCTGCTGTACGTGAGAAGGGCCGCTCGGTCTACGTGCTGAGGCTGCGGAGGTATCGGACTGCGAGCGCGGGCCGTGCTGGTGGCACCCGATCGATCGGTGCGCCTGTCGCGCACGCGGCGCCGGGGTCTCGTAGGGTGCGCTCATGCCGATCGACGAAGCCCGCTGGGCCTCCACGAATGCCTATGCTCGCGAGGTCTTCGGTCGCGAGCCCGATCACATCCGCGCCAACCGCCAGGACGCCGAGGAGGCCGGACTGCCCAGCTGGGCGGTCACGCCGGAGGTCGGACGGCTGCTGGCGCTGCTGGTAGCGACCACTGCCGGCCGATGCGGCCTCGAGATCGGGACGCTCGGCGGTTACTCCACCCTCTGGCTGCTCGAGGGCATGCGGCCCGATGCACGGATCATCACCCTCGAGCACGTCGACAGGCACGCCGATTTCGCTGAGCAGGAGTTCGCTCGCCACGGTGTCGGGCAGCACGTTGAGGTGCGACGCGGCGCTGCCCTCGACCTGCTGCCCGCGATCGTCCAGCAGCTCGGCCCGGAGTCACTGGACGTGGTCTTCATCGACGCCGACAAGGCGTCGTACCCGGACTACTACGAAGCGACGGCCGGCCTGGTCGCGCCGGGCGGGCTGCTGCTGGCCGACAACATCTTCGGCACCAGCGATTCGTGGATCGACGACCTCACCCATCCGGACTCAGCCGCCACGGATCGGATGAACCGCCGGGCAGCTGCCGACGATCGCTTCGACACGGCGGGCGTCTTCGTGCGGGCCGGACTGCTCGTGGCCCGGCGGCGGCAAGGGCCGTGAAGGTCCGTGGACCGGGCGGCCTGTCCTGGCCCATCGCGCCGGCCGCACCCAGGACCCTCGGGAGCGACCTGTCAGGCCTCCGCTCTCAGGAGCCCGAGACCAGACATCCATGCTTCGAGCAGGGCCATCCAGGCATCGGAGTCCAGGCCCTGCCGCTTTGTGCCGAACCCGTGGCCGCCGGTCCGGAAGACGTGGAGCTCTGCCGGATGGCCCGCCGCGCGCCACGCCTTCCAGGTCTCGACCGACTCGGTTGCGGGCACGATCGGATCATCGCTGACGTGCACGAGGAGCAGGTGTGGGGCGTGCTGCGGGACCTGCATCTCCTCGGGCCTGGGCCCGTAGAGCGAGGCGATGAAGTCCGGTCGCGCACCAGCGTCGTCGGACGTGGCGGCTGACAGCGCCACCCCCGCCCCTGCCGAGAAGCCGACGAAGCCGACTCGCTGCGGATCGAAACCCCAGTCGACCGCGTGCGCTCGCACGAGGCGCGTGGCCTGCCGACCATCCTCCTCTGCCAGCACCCGGGCATGGACGGCCTCCTCGCCGATGCGCGCGCGCGTTCCGGCATCCGGCGGCGTACGTTCGAGGTGCTCGGCCAGCGCACGGTCGAAGGCGAGCATCTCTGCATCATCCTCCGGCGTGTGCCTGACTCGATAGCGGAGGACGAAGGCCGCGACGCCCCGAGCCGCCAACCATCGGGCCAGATCCGCACCCTCGTGGTCGATGCTCAGGTAGTGGTAGGCCCCACCGGGAGCGACCAGCACTGCGCTGCCGACGGGCTCGCCGGCAGGCGCGAAGACCTCGATGGTCGGGGTCGAGACGTTGCGGACGGTCCGGTCACCATTGATGACCAGCTCCTGCTCCGACCACGTCCATCCATCCGAACCAGGGGCGACCGACGGCCAGATCGGGATCCTGGAGCCCGTGGGTGGAACGTCGTGTGCGTTTCCCATCCTCCGATACCTCCGTGCGGCGAACCAGGCGGCGCCTCGACCGCTCGAGCCCGCTTGAGCTCTTCGACGCGCGTGGCGGGGACATCCCGCTCGTCGACGCCGGCGACTCGATCGTACCGGGCAGGACGCCGCGGACGATGCTTCGCGGGCCGCGGACAACCCCCCACAGCCGGCCAGCTCCAGCGCCGAGAGTCCCATCGGCGAAGTTGACGTCGCAGGGAATACTGGGAGCGCGATGGATCGACCCTACCCCTGCCTCTGGTTCGACGGCGTGGCCGAGGAGGCAGCCGCGTTCTACGTCTCGCTCTTCCCGGACAGCCGGATCGACCAGGTCTGGCGCTCGCCGGCCGACACACCCAGTGGTCCGGCTGGCATGGTCCTGACCGTTGACCTCACGATCCGTGGCCAGCGCTTCCAGGCGCTCAATGGTGGACCGCGATTCCACTTCGACGAGGCCGTTTCGTTCGTCGTGGAGTGCGACGACCAGGCCGAGGTCGATCGGTTGTGGGAGGCCATCGCCACCGCTGGCGGTCAGCCAGGCCCGTGTGGCTGGATCAAGGATCAGTTCGGGCTCTCCTGGCAGGTCGTGCCGCGTCGTCTCAACGAGCTGCTGGGAGATCCGGACCAGGACCGGGCAGGCCGCGTCATGAGTGCCATGTTGCAGATGGGCAAGATCGAGGTCGTCGAGCTCGAGCGAGCCGCGAGCGGGCAATAGAGCCCAAGACAGAGCCGGATCGCTTCGAAGGGCGGCGCTGCCTCGTCGGGATGAGCGCGGGCCAGAGGTGCTGTGATGACTGGGGTAGGCGCTGCCACCCAGCGGCATGGCAGGTCAGCCCTCTGCCACCGGGCCGGCGGCCTGGGTGAGAATAGCCAGACCATGGGTCTATGGGCGCGCTTGCAGCGCGTTGGCAGCGATGTCTGGCGTCGCTTTCGCGAGGACGACGTGCTCGGGCTGGCTGCCGAGCTCGCATTCCGATGGTTGCTGGCCTTGTTCCCGCTGGCCATCATGACGGCTGCCTTCGCGGGATTCGCCGCGGAACGAGTCGGCGTCGCCGATCCGACGCAGGAGATTCTGGACGCCGTCGGATCACAGCTGCCCCCCGAAGCCGCCGAGACGCTGCGCCCGCAGCTCGACCGCGTCCTCATGAGCCAGGACGGTGGCCTGCTGACCGTCGGGCTCGTCCTGACCGTCTACGCCGCATCGGCGGGCATGCGCGCGATCATCAAGGGCTTCAACAGGGCCTACCGGGTAGACGAACGGCGGCCGTTCTGGCGACAGGTCGCGGTCGCCGTCGGGCTCACGGTCCTGATGGGCACATCGGTCGTGGCCTCGTTCATCGTCCTCGTCGTGGGGCAGGTCGCGGCTCGTGACGTGGCGGCCCTCGTCGGGCTTGAGGAGGCGTCGTCGAGGGTGTTCGAACTCGCCCGCTTCCCGCTCGTGCTGATCGCCCTGGGGGCCGCTTCTGCTTTCCTCTACTGGTCAGCCCCCGCCCAGCATCCGCGCCTGCGCTGGACCCTCCCCGGAGTGGCCGTCTTCGTGCCCGGCTGGATGGTGGCGACGATGCTCTTCTCGCTGTACGTCGACAACTTCGGGTCCTACGACGATACGTACGGGACGCTGGGTGGGGTCATCGTCCTGCTGCTCTGGCTCTACCTCACGTTCGTCATCCTGCTGCTCGGTGCGCAGCTGAACGCGGCCTTCCAGCGCGAATTCGACGCTGTAGCGGGAGGTGAGCCATCGGGCGACTCGGCGTAGCACCGCGGATACGCTCTCGGTCAGCTCGTCGAAGACCTGGACTCTGCCCGGCCAAGACGCTCGACCTCGCCGGGGATGAATCGCGACTGGGGAGCCGACCGTGGAGACGGCCTGTCACGGATCGGGCGCGTGGGCCTGGCTAGCCTTCAAGGGGCAGCAGCTCGAACGATTCGGCGATCGAGAGCCAGCGATCATCGGGCGGCTCGCGGGCCCCACACTGGAGGTAGAACCAGGAGCGCCCGTCGGTGAGGTGATACCAGCTGATCGCGACCGAACCACCCACCAGGACGTCGACACGCCCGGCGCGCCCGGCGGGAAGGTCGAGGATGGCGCTGTCGACCACGGCATGCGTGGAGGCAGCCTGGGAGGCAGCGATGTCGGCGGCCATGGTCTCCTCGATGCTTCTCGCTTCTGAGCGCACGGCCTCTGCCGCCGATCGATCCACGACCCGGCACGACTCCTCACCGTCTGGCCGCTCTGCCAGGAGCCTGGCACGCAACAGTGGCCGCTCGTGGCGCGGGAAGACCCGGAACATCGAGTGGACCTCTTCCGCTGTCAGCTGGCGAACCGTCCAATGGTCGGGGAAGGTGATGCCGAAGCGAGCGGCAGGAACCGGGCCACCCGGCAGGAACTCGAGCGTCTCGGCGATGGCACGCCAGCGCTCGCGGTCTGGCTCACCGAAGGCGCTGCAGG
>JASFQX010000035.1:0-8854 GCA_050115215.1 Chloroflexota bacterium | reverse complement strand
CCGCATGGCCATGGTCTACCAGGACCCCATGACGTCACTGAACCCGCTGATGCGGATCGGCGACCAGGTCGTCGAATCGATGACGGCGCATGGGGTGCCCGGGAAGGAAGCGTCGCGCCGGGCGCTCGAGACGCTCGCGCGCGTGGAGATGCCCGACCCCGAGCGCACGGCCAAGGCATACCCACACGAGCTCTCCGGGGGCATGCGCCAGCGCGCGCTGATCGCCACCGCCCTGGCCATGGACCCCACGCTGCTCATCGCCGACGAGCCCACGACCGCACTCGACGTCACCATCCAGCGGCAGATCCTGGCACTCGTCAAGGAGCTCAGCTCCGAAGCGCGGATGACCACCATCTGGGTCACGCACGACCTGGGCGTCATCGCCCGCCTCGTTGACCGCGTCGTCGTCATGTACGGCGGCTACGTGGTGGAGGATGCGCCGGTCGACCAGATCTTCCACGCGCCGCAGCATCCGTACACGCGGCGGCTGCTGCAGTCGCTGCCGAATCCCGCCGACGACAGCCGGCCGCCATTGGCCCAGATCTCGGGTCGTCCGCCGCTGCCCAGCGAGCGCATCGAGGGTTGTCCCTTCCGGCCTCGATGCGAGGAGGCTCGGGACGTGTGCGCGACGCGCCCGCAGCTCGAGCAACGACTCGACGGTCGGGTCGCCTGCTGGGTCCCGGCCGACGAGTGGGGCACGGGCTAGACGTGCCGGACCGATGATGATGCTCGAGGCCGTGGACCTCCATAAGCGCTACCCGGTCCGAGGGACCGACCTCGTCGTCAATGCCGTCAACGGCGTGTCGATCGGCCTCGACGCGGGCGAGACCCTGGGCATCGTGGGGGAGTCCGGCTGCGGGAAATCCACCCTGGCCCGGCTGCTCGTCCGCCTGGAGGAACCGACCAGCGGCAAGGTCGTGCTCGACGGGGTCGACCTGGGGAGCCTGGGGGACAGGGCGCTCAGGGAGCAGCGACGCAAGATCCAGCTCGTGTTCCAGGATCCCTACGCCTCGCTGAACCCGAGGCGCACGGCGGGCCAGACGATCGAGGAGGTCCTCATCGTGCACCGGCTGTATGACGGCTCGGCGAGTCGGAGCCAGCGCGTGACCGAGCTCCTTGACATGGTGGGTCTGCGACGTTCGTTCGCCGCACGCCTGCCGCACGAGATGTCCGGCGGGCAGCGCCAGCGCGTCGGCATCGCCAGGGCCCTGGCCGTGGAGCCTCGCGTGCTGCTGCTCGATGAGCCGGTCTCAGCGCTCGACGTCTCGGTGCGTGCCGAGATCATGAACCTCCTCGCGCAGCTGCGCGACGAGCTCGGGCTGAGCTACGTCTTCATCAGCCACGACGTGGCCATGGTGCGTCACCTGAGCGACCGGGTCGCGGTCATGTATCTCGGTCGTGTCGTGGAATCGGGACCCTGGAAGGAGGTCATCGACCGGCCGCTCCATCCCTACACCTCCGCCCTGCGCGAGGCGGTGCCGGTCCCGGATCCACGGGCCTCGGGCGAGCTGGTGGCATCGGTCCGCGGAGAGGTGCCGGACCCCGCCAAGCCGCCGCCGGGCTGTCCGTTCCACCCTCGTTGCCCGATCGCGGAAGCCGCCTGCAGCGTCGACGAACCACCCCTCGTCGCGGTCCGGCCGGATCATCGCGTGGCCTGTCACGTCGTGGCCCGCGAGGCGGCGACCGGTCCCGTGATCACGGCCGGCTCGCCTGCGCGGTGACCGACGAGCGCGCCCTCTCGCTGCGTCCCGCGCGCGCGGAGGACCTCGATGCCATCGCCGATCTCTTCCTCGCCTGCTGGCGCACGTCCTACCGGGGCGTCCTGCCGACACAGGTGGTCGAGATCTACGGCCCCGACCAGGCCCGCAGCCTGTGGCGGCGCTCCCTGGTCGACGCGGCGGATGAGCGGCAGGTCGTCGTGGCCGAGCGCTCAGGCGGAGAGGTCCTGGGCGTGATCACCACGGGCCGCGATCCCGAGCATCGGGAATGGGGTCATATCTTCAGCCTCTACGTCCACCCGCGGGCCCAGGGTCGAGGGGTCGGATCCCGGCTGATCGCCCTGGCCATCGAGAGGTTCCGCGAGGCCGGCCTGTCGACTGCGAGCCTGTGGGTCTTCGAGGCCAACGCCGGTGCGCGCGCCGTCTATGAGCACCTGGGCTGGCTCCCTGACGGGGCCAGGCGGGTCGAACCCGGATACGGCGAACCGGAGATCCGCCTGACGTGCTCCGTATGAGGGAGATCGCGAGGGGCGCTGGCAGAACCCCTGCTCCAAGCCCTGAACGACATCCATGCCATGCAGCGGCCGCAGACCGATAGGTCCGACCCGACATCAGTCGAGCCGCGAGGCAAGCGCGCGCTGCTCGCGCTGGCCGTGGTCCACCCCGTGCCGAGTGCGCTCAATGCAGTGCTCGTCGCGGTGCTTGCGCTCGTCGCTGGTGGAGAGCGATCGGTGGCGGTGGTGCTGGCCATCGCGATGCTGGGCTTCCAGTTCTCGATCGGTGCCCTCAACGACGTCGCCGACGTCGAGGCCGATCGCCCGTGGAAGCCCCGCAAGCCGATTCCGGCCGGCCACGTCCCGATCGAGCTCGCGGCCGCGGTCGTCGTCCTGGGGGCGCTCGTCGGGCTCGGCATCTCGGCGACCTTCGGCAGCGTGGTGCTGATCCTGGGGGCGTCGGGCTACGTCAGCGGAGCAGCCTACGACGTGGTGATGCGTCGGGTGGGGCTGGGCTGGCTGTGCTTCGCAGCCGCGATCCCGCTCCTGCTGGCGTGGACGTGGCAGGCGGCCGCAGCCACCCTGCCGCCGGGGTGGCCGTTCCTGTTGCCGCTCGCGGCCCTGGCCGGTCCGGCCCTCCATCTGGCCAACAGCCTCGTCGACGTGGACTCGGACGCCCAGGCAGAGCGGCCCAGTCTGGCCACGCGGCTCGGACCCCGCCGGGCCAGGGCCACCTTGGCCACCATGATGGCGACCATCCTCGTCCTTGCCTGGGCCACGCTCGCGTCGGTCGGGGCCGCCTCCAGCCTCACCCTGGTGGCGGCGGTCGTCGCGACGATCACGACCGGGCTCGGGGTTGCGCTCTCATGGCAGGAGGCGCACCGGTCGCGCGAGGCTGGCTGGCTGCTTCAGGCCGTCGGGCTCGCGACCATGGCGACGGCCTGGCTGGCGTCGATGGTCTGACCGCTGAGTCCTGACCTGGTGGCGGGGCGCGACGCTCGCCCTAGGCCGAAAGACGGCGTGACCGGGCCCGCAACACCGGCGCGATCTGGACCAGGACCACGCCGCCCAGGGCCAGGGCGATGCCGACGATCTGCTCGAGGTCGAGGCCCTCGCCGAGCACGATCCAGCCGAGCAGCGCGACCTGGACGACGGTCAGATCACCCAGCACGCTCGACTCCACGGCCCGGAGCGAGCGCTGCGACTGGGCCCAGAGCGTGTAGGTCAGGGCCGTGTTGATGACGGCCAGCCAGACGATGAGCAGCCAGGCAGTGGGACTGAATGAGGGCACGCCTTCGACGAGCAGGGCGATCACGAGGGTCGTGGCCGCGCCGACCAGCATGGCGATCGCGGTCATGCTCGCCGGCCCTCCGTAGCTCCTCGAGTCCACCGCGACGCGGCGGCCGAGGACCGCGGCTCCGCCCACGATGACGGGGATCGACACGACCGCGAGCAGGCCCGCCGTCGCATCGGCCGCAGGCGCCTCCAGGCCGAAGTAGACGACGACCCCGGCGATCAGGACCGCGATGCCGCCGACCTGGAGCGCGCTCGCCCGCTCACGACGGCTACGCATCGCCACCACTGCGGTGACCACGGGGGCCAGGCCCATGAACAGCCCGACCGTCGAGGCTTCCACCTCACCGAGCGCGGTGTAGAAGCCGATCTGGGCCGCACAGAAGAGCAGCACCCCGTAGACGGCCACGCCGACCAGCCACCGGCGGCTCCCGCCCCAGGTCGGGGCGGCCCGGATCCCCGGAAGCGCAAAGGGCACCAGCAGCACGGCCGCCAGCGCGAAGCGCGTGCCGGCGAAGCCGATGGGCTCGACGTCTTCGTCGCTGACGCCGATACGGATCAGGATCACCGACGTCGCCCACAGGAAGGTGACGACGATGCCGATGATGACCGCGACCCGCCGACCGGGCGTGGGCCCGTTCAGCCATCGACCCGGGAGATCCGCCCGCTGCTCAGTCATGCCCCCGCGCCGGGCTGGCCGGCCCCTCCCCCGTCATCCGCTCAACGGGCCGCGCCATCGGGGCCGTCCACCGCCTCGTGGCCGAACCGCGATCGGACGGTCGCGAGCCAGGCGGACACGTCGAACTTGCGCTCCAGCCCGCCCCGCGTCATGGGCCGCGTCTTGCCGGTGACCGGCCGCTCGGCGAAGGCCTGATCGTGCAGGCCGAACAGCCAGGCGACATTGGCGTAGCTGGAGCAGTCACGCCCGTCGAGGAAGTAGCGGTCGTTCAGCTCGAGCAGGGTGCGGAAGGCGTGCTCGGGACTGGACGTCCAGCGCAGGACCTGCTTGCCCCAGTACATGCGCAGGTGGTTGTGGAGATAGCCGGTCTCGCGCATCAGTGCCATGGCCGCGTTCCAGGCCGCGTCGTGCGTGCGGCCCGCCTCCAGCTCGGTCGCGGTGTAGCGGGGTTCACGTGCGTCGGCGCGGTGCGCCTCCAGGCTCGCACGCGCCCAGTCGGGAAGCGCCGCGTAGCGGTCGTAGTCAGCTTCGTAGCGGACGTAGTTGACCGCCAGCTCGCGCCGGACGACGAGCTCCTCGGTGAAGGCCGCCACGTCGCTCGCCGGTGCGTTGGCCGCGCGGACCGCGAGCAGGACCGCGACCGGGGAGACCTGGCCGAAGTGGAGGTACGGACTGAGGTGGCTGACCCTCGGATCCAGCGGATCGGGACGACGTTCGCTGTACCCGGCGAGGCCGTGCTCGAGGAAGGTGCGCAGGTGCGAGCGGGCCTGCGACGTGCCGCCACGGAGCTCGACCTGAGGTTCGGCGGTCGTGGGGAGGCCCAGCTGTGCCAGGACGGCGTCGGCGTCGGTGACGTCGACCTCGCTGCTCGGCGCATCCGCCATCGCGCGGTCGAGGCTCGTGGTCCGGAGCACCTCCACGTACTCGTCGAGCCGGGCATGGAGCCTGGGCCGGATCGTCCGGGCCGCGTATTCCCGGTGGTCAGACGCGATCTCGACGGGCACGACGACATCGCATTCGACCTCGACGACCGGGCAGGCCACCGCCTCGATCAGCGTCCGACGCCAGGCCACCAGGTGGCGTTCGTAGGCCCGGTCGACGACCACCACCAGCGCGTCGCGGGCCAGCTCGGCCGCGACCTCGGGTGGCGCGCCCCGTCGCACGGTCACCCCGATCCCGCGACGCTCGAGGGCTGCGACCGTTTCGCCGAGCCCCTCCAGCATGAAGCGATAGTGCCGGGCCGTGGCCCGGGGATAGGCGTCGGCCAGGCCGAAGGCGACGAGGAGCGGGACCGAGTGCTCGTTCGCCAGGCGCGCGGCGTGCTCGAGGGCGTCGTTGTGCTGGGCGCGCTGGGCACGCTGCATCCAGTAGAGCACGTAGGAGCCGTCACGCGGCTCGACGCCCTCGCCGGTCAGCAGGCGGACCCGGTCGGGGTGGATCAGGCTGGTGGACATCGCGGGGCAAGCATGACAGCCCACGTCCTCCGCCACGCGTGCAGCTTCTCCACACGCGGCTGGCGGTCGCTGGCCGATCCATGCCACGATGGACCTCCTCGGAACGTCTGTCCCGAGGTGATCGAGTCAGCCTGTCCGCGAAGGGCAGCACGTCGTGTCTGGAGGTACGCAGCCGGTGGAATCGACCAGCAGATGGCATCCTGGACGCAGCGCGGTCATGGCGATCGCGGCCGTGTTCGTCATGACGCTCGGCGCGATCGCGCCCCCGGTCGGACACGCGACCACAGACGCGGTGGAGACCGATCCCGCTGTGCACGCGGCCGAACCGGACGCCGAGGCGGCGTCGCCGGTCTCGTCAGCCTCCGCCGAAGGGCGTCCGGCCTGCACCTCGGTACCGGACTGCCTGGAGCAGATGACGCTCGACGAGAAGATCGGCCAGATGACCCAGGCGAACCATCGCGCGCTGGCGTCCGATTCCGATATCGCCGACTACGCGCTCGGCTCACTGCTGGCCGGCGGTGGCGGTTCGCCTGCCACCGGCAACAGCCCGCAGGACTGGGCGGACATGGTGGACCGCTACCAGGCCGTGGCCGCGTCCACGCGCCTGGGCATCCCCATCATCTTCGGCATCGACGCCGTCCACGGGCACAACAACGTCTCTGGCGCCACGATCTTCCCGCACAACATCGGCCTGGGCGCGACGCGCAATCCGGAGCTCGTACGCCGGATCGGGGAGATCACCGCCAGGGAGGTGTACGCGACCGGCATCCCCTGGAGCTTCTCACCCTGCCTCTGCGTGGCGCGTGACGAGCGCTGGGGACGGACCTACGAGAGCTTCGGGGAAGACCCCGGGATCGCCTCGATGATGACCACCTACATCGACGGGCTGCAGGGCACGGACCTTGGCGCGCCGAACACGATCCTGGCCACGGCCAAGCACTGGGTCGGCGACGGCGGTACGACGGGCGGCATCGATCAGGGCGACACGCAGGTCGACGAGGAGGAGCTGCGATCGATCCATGTCGCACCCTACATCGACGCCATCGAGCGGGACGTCGGCGCGGTGATGCCCTCGTTCAGCAGCTGGAACGGCGAGAAGCTCCACGGGCACGAGTACCTGCTTACCGACGTGCTCAGGACCGAGCTGGGCTTCGACGGGTTCGTCATCTCCGACTGGGCCGGCATCGACCAGCTTCCGGGTGACTACGCCAGCGACGTCCGGACCGCCATCAACGCCGGCATCGACATGGTCATGGTCCCGGATGACTACCGGCGCTTCATCGATACCCTGCGCGCCGAGGTCGAAGCCGGCAACATCCCGATGGAGCGGATCGACGAGGCCGTGAGCAGGATCCTGGAGGCGAAGTTCGCGCTGGGACTGTTCGAGCGACCGTTCGCCGACCGGACCCACATCGACGACGTCGGCTCATCGGCACACCGGGACGTGGCGCGGCAGGCGGTGCGCGAATCCCTGGTCCTGCTGAAGAACGACGGCGTGCTCCCGTTGCCCAGGGAGGACGTCGAGATCCTCGTCGCGGGCGGACACGCCGACAACATCGGTAACCAGTCCGGCGGCTGGACCATCGGCTGGCAGGGCATGAGCGGAGATATCACCCCGGGCACGACCATCCTCGAGGCGATCGAGGCCACGGTCGGCGCCGGTGCCACCGTGACCTACGATCGACGCGCCGACGGAGAGATCAGCGGCGACCTCGGCGTCGTCGTCGTCGGTGAGCTGCCGTACGCCGAGGGGCAGGGCGATTCCTGGGATCTGGCACTGAGTGCCTCGGACGTCGGAGTCATCGAACGCGTGTGTGACGCCATGCCCTGTGTCGTCGTCCTGGTCTCGGGTCGCCCCATGATCATCACCGATCTGCTGCCGACGACGGACGCCTTCGTGGCGGCGTGGCTGCCCGGTACCGAAGGCCAGGGCGTGGCCGACGTCCTCTTCGGCGACTCCGACTTCAGCGGCACCCTGCCGATGACGTGGCCCCGGGATCTCGACCAGGTCCCGATCAACGTGGGCGATGCCGACTACGATCCGCTCTTCCCGTTCGGCTTCGGGCTGCGCTACGAGCCGTAGCCGGGCTCGGCCGTCGGCTGCTCGCCGAGGAATGCCAGCAAGCGCTCACTGATCCGCTCGGCCGCCTCCATGGCCACGAAGTGCCCGGCAGCGGGCACCATCTCGACCTCGGCATCCGGGAGCAGGCGTCGGGCCCGCGCAAAGGCGTTGGCCGGTGAGTAGATCTGGTCCAGGGCCGGGAGGAGCACCAGCAGCGGCCCGTCCATGGCACGGAGGTCCGCGTCGGAGAACCTGGTCGGCATCACCGGAGGCCGCGCGTAGCGGAAGCTCGCGGAGCCGAGCGCGGCCAGCCGGACGAACCGGTCGTCTGGCGTGAACCGTCCTCCGAACACCATGTCGAACGTACGCCGGGAGCTGTCGAGCGTGTCGCCCCGGCGGACGAGGTACGAATAGCGCAGGAACAGCGCGACAGGCAGTCGGAACGCCTGCACCGTCGCGGCCGGTGCCAGCAGCGCCACCTGCGAGGCCCGGGCCCGCTCGAATCGCGCCAACGATGCCGCCGCCCAACCGCCCTGCGACAGTCCCGCGACCGCCGGACGGTCAAGGTCGAGCCCGTCGAAGGTCTCCACCAGCCAGCGCGCCACATCGCGCCGTCCACGGATCAGGCTCGTCTGGCGCCCCAGGCCCGAGTCGAAGACGCTGTCGAGCGCGTAGATCCGGTGCGTCGAAGCGAGCCGGGCCGCGTTGGGGTACCACGAGACCGCCGAGAGGCCGGCGCCGTGCAGGAGCACCAGCGGCGCGCCATCGGCCGGTCCGGACACGAGGGCGTGGGTGGGGCCGAATGACGTCTCCACGAACCTCGACGCCACTGACACCGGCCAGAGCGCGTCGACCGCGTCGCGATAGGCGTCCTCGTATGCCGCCCGACCCCCGGCCGAGGTGAACGAGGATGGGCGTGGCGGTGCGATGGCGAACCCGATGGCTCGGAGTCGGGCGCCGAGCGAGGCCAGGCCTCGTCGACGGGGAAGGGAGCCCTCGCCTGCGTCCGCCCTGCGCACCATGCGTCGATGAGGGCGCCGGGCCCTCACCTCAGCGGATCATCGCCGGCGCCGTGAAAGGGCGCATCGGCGCACGAGCGCGGCCTCGATGTGCGGCCACCGCGGTGCCAGGCGCGTGAGCAGCTGGCTCGTCGG
>JASFQX010000034.1:0-8942 GCA_050115215.1 Chloroflexota bacterium | reverse complement strand
CCATGCGCCACGGCGCTGCGGCGTTTCTGATCCTGGTCCGCTGGCCGAGCATCGAGCACTCCCTTCGCCCCGATCGTCGGCCCCGGCGATGCGTTCGTCAAGGCGGCCCCGGCCAGGTGACCGACCCGTCCGAACGCGGGCTCCGGACGTCGGCGCTACCCTGATGTCCGTGCCCGACCTTCGCCTCCGCCGCCTGAGCCTTGTCGTCAGTGCCTGTCTGGTGCTGGCCGTTGCTGGTCCGGCCGCCGCGCAGGATGGTGCGGCCGGGCCCTCGCCGTCGGCCGTCCCTGTGGAGATCAGCCCTTCGGGCAGCTGGGAGGTGCTGGCCTTCGACGCCTGGGGTGACGGCCTGGTGGCACCCCGGCCGGACACGAGGCTGACCCTGAGCCTGCTGGCGGGCGGTCGGCTCGAGGGCCTGACCGGCTGCGGCGGCTACTTCGGCGGCTACTCGGTGGACGGTGAGTTCATCGGCCTGGGCATCATCAGCAAGGGCTTCGACGAGTGCGGACCACGCAAGACCGAGGAAGCCGTGGCCTTTTCGGTGGCGCTCGAGGCCGTCAGCGGCTGGCGCCCGTCGGCCGACGGCGCAGGGCTGGAGCTGGTCGACGATCGTGGCCAGGTGCGCTTGAGCGCGCGACGCGACCCCGACGGCGACTTCACCGGGGACTGGCTGGTGACCGAGTACGCGCGAGCCAACGGCGAGCTGACGACCCCGCTCGCGGACCGTCCCATGCGCCTGACCCTCGCTCCCGACGGCGGTGCCTCGGGCAGCACCGGCTGTCGCTTCTTCGACGGCGAGTACCGCCGCGATGGCGAGCGTGTCGTCATCGGCCCCATCGAGCCGATCGGGCCGGCCTGCGACGGCCCCGAGCGCAGGCCGGCGCGGCGCTTCCTGGCTGCCATGGGCGAGGTCGCCTACTGGCAGCGAGAGAGCGACACGCTGACGCTCAGCGACGCCTTCCGCGAGCCGCTCATCGTCGCCCGCGCTGTGGTGCCGACACCGGCCCCGGCCTCGCCCGAACCATCCGCCGGCGCGACGATCGGGCCGTCATCGGAGCCGCTCGAGCGCGAGGAGTGACCGTCTCCTCGACCCAGCGCGTGTCCACGGGGGTCGTGCTCAGCCTGGCCATCGTCGGCATCGGTCTCGTGGGCATCCTGGGGCTCGCCCTCGTGCGGCTGGCGGAGGAGGACGGCACCCGGGCCGAGCCTCTCGACCTCGCGCTCCAGCTCGAGCCGGTGGCCGCCGGTCTGGCGTCCCCCGTGTTCCTCACCGGAGACGGGCTGGGAGGACGCTACGTGGTGGAGCAGCGGGGCACGGTCATGGCGCTCACCGCCGACGGCGCCGTCCTGGCCGAGCCGTACCTCGACCTGCGCGAGCGGGTGCTGCATCACCACGAGCGGGGCCTGCTGGGGCTGGCTTTCCACCCGGGTTACGCCGAGAACGGGCGCCTGTTCGTGCTCTACTCGAGCCGCCGGGACGACGGCGCCACGGTCATCAGCGAGTTCACTGCCAACGGCAGCACCCCTGCCACCACGACCGAGCGGCCGCTGCTGGTCATCCCTGCCTTCAGCACCATGCACAAGGGCGGCATGCTCGCCTTCGATGGCGAGGGCATGCTCCTGGCCGGCATCGGCGACGGCAGCACGGGCAACGACCCTGGGGGCCACGGCCAGGATCCGGCCTCGCTGCTGGGTACGATGCTGCGCCTCGATGTCGACCGAGGCTATCCCTACGCGACCCCGCCCGACAACGGCTTCGGGGGCGTGCCCGGCGCCCGGGCCGAGATCCACGCCATCGGCCTGCGCAACCCCTGGCGCTTCAGCGTCGACGCCGAGAGCGGGCACGTCTACATCGGCGATGTGGGCCAGGCCGAGTGGGAGGAGATCGACGTCCTCGCCCCCGGCGCCGTGCAGCCTTCGTTCGGCTGGGCCGACATGGAGGGCCGGGACTGCTTCCACGGGCGGACCTGCGACCCCGACGCGCACATCGCGCCCGTCATCGCCTACCCCCACGTCGACGGCGAGACCGGTCACTGCGGCGTCATCGGCGGCTACAGCTACCGTGGCCTGGCCGGCTCGCTGCCGGCCGGGAGCTATCTCTACGCGGACTACTGCAGCGGCATCATCTGGGCCGTGCCCGCCGCCCAGCTCCGCTCCGGCCAGGCCGTCCCGGCGGCCGTGGGCCAGGTCCCCCCGGCGCTGGGCCGGGTGGTCTCGTTCGGCGAGGACGACGCGGGTGAGCTGTACCTGCTCACCGACGCCGGCTACGTGCTCGGCATCCGCGAGGCCACACCGGCCGCCGACCCGGCCCCGGCCGCAGGCACCTGAAGCTTCGGCCGCCTGGACCTCAGCCGCCCGTCGAGCCTGCCGCCAGGCGGCGCAGGACCGTGGGCAGGATGCCGCCGTTGCGGTAGTAGTCGACCTCGATGGCTCCGTCGAGCCGCACGTCGACCTCGAAGCTGATGTCGCCCGCGTCGCCGTGGGCCACGACCGTGACCGTCGAGCGTGGCGCGAGGTCGTCGTCGAGCCCCAGCACGTCGTAGGACTCGGTGCCGGTCAGTCTCAGCCGATCGACGTTCTGGCCGCCGCGGAACTGCAGCGGCAGCACGCCCATGCCCACGAGGTTGGAGCGATGGATGCGCTCGAACGACTCGGCCAGCACCGCGCGGATGCCCAACAGGCGCGTGCCCTTGGCGGCCCAGTCCCGCGACGAGCCCGAGCCGTACTCCGCCCCGGCCAGGACGAGCAGCGGCGTGCCGGCCTCGGCGTAGCGCATGGCCGCGTCGTAGATGAACATGGGCTCGCCGCCGGGCTGGAAGGTGGTGTACGGGCCCTCCTGCTCGGCCAGCGCGTTGCGCAGGCGGATGTTGCCGAAGGTGCCGCGCATCATCACCTCGTGGTGGCCGCGACGGGCGCCGAACGAGTTGAACTCCGCGGGCGTCACGCCCCGCGCCTGCAGCCACTGGCCGGCCGGGCTCCAGGCCGGGATGACCCCGGCCGGCGAGATGTGGTCGGTCGTGACCGAGTCGCCCAGCAGCGCCAGCACGCGGGCGCCGCTGATGCCGCGGATGGGCTCCGGCTCCGGGGTCAGGCCAGCGAAGAAGGGGGGAGCGGCGATGTAGCTCGAGGACGGATCCCAGTCGTAGCGATCGCCCTCGGGCACGGGCAAGGCCCGCCAGCGCTCGTCACCTTCGAAGACGCTGGCATAGGTGGAGCGGAAGAGTTCCGGCGTGACCGCATCGCCGATGGTGGCGCGGATCTCGTCGGCCGAGGGCCAGATGTCGGCCAGGAATACCGGGCCCCCGTCCGACCCGGTGCCCAGCGGCTCGGCCTCGAGGTCGATGTCCACGCGGCCGGCCAGGGCGAAGGCCACCACCAGCGGCGGCGAGGCCAGGTAGGCCGCCCGCACCAGCGGGTGGATCCGGCCCTCGAAGTTGCGGTTGCCCGAGAGCACCGCGGCCACCACCAGCTCGTGCTCCTCGATGGCCTCGTTGACCGCCTCGTCGAGCGGGCCGCTGTTGCCGATGCAGGTGGTGCAGCCGTAGCCCACCACGTCGAAGCCGAGCCGCTCGAGCGCGGGCAGCAGGTTCGCGCCGCGCAGGTACTCGGTCACGGCTCGCGAGCCCGGGGCCAGGCTGGTCTTGACCGTGGGCCTCACGGTCAGGCCCTTCTCCACGGCCTTGCGCGCCAGCAGGCCGGCGCCGACCATGACGCTCGGGTTGGAGGTGTTGGTGCAGCTGGTGATGGCCGCGATGGCCACCGAGCCGGTGCTGATGGCCGACTCGCGTCCGTCGACCCGCAGCGATACCTCGGGATAGCCGTTGCCGTTGCCGCCGGGCGGCGGGAAGTCCGACTCGAACGACGCCCGCAGGTCGGAGAGGACGATGCGGTCCTGCGGCCGCCGCGGGCCGGCCACGCTGGGCACGACCGTGCCCAGGTCCAGCTCGAGTGTCTCGTCGAACTCGGGTGCGGCCCCCGGCTCGCGCCACAGGCCCTGCGCCCTGGCGTAGGCCTCGACCAGTGCCACGCGTTCCTCGCGCCCGGTCAGGCGCAGGTAGTCGAGCGTCTCGTCGTCGATGGGGAAGATGCCCGTGGTGGCACCGTACTCGGGCGCCATGTTGGCCAGCGTGGCTCGGTCGGCCAGGGCCAGCGAGGCCAGGCCGTCGCCGTAGTACTCGACGAACTTGCCCACCACGCCGTGAGCCCGCAGCAGCTGGCTGATGACCAGCACGAGGTCGGTGGCGGTGCTGCCCTGCGGCAGCGCACCGTGGAGGCGAACGCCCACCACCGTCGGCAGCGGCTGGTACAGCGGCTGGCCCAGCATCACGGCCTCGGCCTCGATGCCTCCCACGCCGTAGCCCAGGATGCCCAGGCCGCTGATCATGGTCGTGTGCGAGTCGGTGCCCACGAGCGTATCGGGGAAGGCCGTGGTCTCGCCGTCCTCGTCGTCACGGGTGCTGACCACGTCGCCCAGGAACTCGAGGTTCACCTGGTGCACGATGCCGGTCCCCGGGGGCACGACCCGGAACCCGCGCAGCGCGGTCTGGGCCCAGCGCAGCAGCTGGTAGCGCTCGCCGTTGCGCTCGTACTCCCGCTGCACGTTGTAGGCATAGGCGTCGGCCGAGCCGAAGCGGTCGATCTGGACGCTGTGGTCGATGACCAGGCTGGCCGGCACCAGCGGATTGACCAGGGCCGGGTCACCCCCGAGCTCGTCCATGGCGTCGCGCATGGCCGCCAGGTCGACCACCGCGGGCACGCCGGTGAAGTCCTGCAGCAGCACGCGCCCGGGCATGAACGGGATCTCGATGTCCGGGTCGCTGCCGGGGCGCCAGGCGGCGAGCGCGGCCACGTCGTCCGCGGTGGCGCTGCCGCGGGCGCTGTTGCGCAGCACGTTCTCGAGCAGGACCTTGACCGTGAAGGGCAGCGCGGCCAGGCGGTCGCTGACCGCGTCGAGGCGGTAGTAGGTAGCTTCGGTGCCGGCGACCTCCAGGCGGGCGCGGGCGTCGGCGGCAGGGGAGGTGGACGTGGATGCCATGAGGCGGTCTCCGATAGGGCACGGCGGGCGCGCTCGTGATGTCGGCACCTGACGGGAGTGCCCGCCTCGGGTCGGTCGCGATGTCGTTGGCAGTATACGACCGGTCAGTGGACCGATAGGCTGTAGCGGTGAACGAGGACCACGGCGCGCCGGGCCACCGCCACCCCCATCCGCCCGACGATCCCAGCGGGCGCCCGCGCATCGGCTTCATCGGCGCGGGCCGCGTGTCGTGCGCCCTGGGGGTCGTCTTCGCCCGCGCTGGCTGGCCGGTGGAGGCGATCAGCTCGCGTCACGCGGCCAACGCCGATCGCTTCCTCCAGCTGGTGCCGGGGGCCCACGCGGTGACCTCGGTCAGGAGCGTGCCCGACGAGGTCGACCTCATCTTCGTGACCGTGCCCGACGACGCCATCGCCGACGTGGCCGCGCAGCTGCGCCTCTATGCCGGACAGGCGGCCGTGCACACGTCGGGTGCGCTCGATGCTTCGGTCCTGGAGCCGGCCCGGGCGGCCGGCGCGCAGCTGGGCTCGTTCCACCCCATGGTCGCCTTCGCCAACCAGGAGGCCGCCGTGCGTTCGCTGCCCGGCAGCACCATCGCGCTCGAGGGCGACGCGGAGCTGGTGGCGCTGCTGGGTCAGCTCGCGACCGACATCGGGGCCCAGCCCGTGCGCCTGCCGCCGACCGGCAAGACGGCCTACCACGCGGCCGCGGTGCTGGCCGGTGGCGGGGTCATCGGCCTGCTCGACGGGGTGGCCGAGATCGCCCGCGGGGCCGGCCTCGACGAAGCCGGTGCGCTGGCCATCTACGTGCCGCTCATCCGCCAGGCGCTGGCCAACGCGGAGGCCATGGGCGTCGGCGCCGCGCTCACCGGACCCTTCGTCCGCGGCGACGTGGGCACCATCCGCAACCACCTCGAGGCCATGTCGCGGCTGGCCCCCGGGGCCCTGGAGCTGTATCGGGCCACGGCCCGGCGCGAGCTGGCGCTGGCGGTCGCGCGGGGCGACCTGGACGAGGCCGCTGCCGCGCCGCTGCGGCGCCTGCTCGACGAGCCATAGGCGGTACCATCAGCCCATGCAGCGAAGCGTCGGCTCCATCCGCGCGGCACGCCGGGCGACGCGGTTCGTGTCGCCCGTGGGCTCCGGTCGCCGCCCTCATCCGCTATCGCGGGGCCACTCGCGCCAGGTGCTGCGGATCCCGCCGGCCGCTCGCGCCGCGGTCAGGCGCGAACCGGTCGGGGCCATCCGCCGTTCGGCGCGCAGCCTGACGCCGGACGCGCCCTCGGGGTCGGCGGCCGCGCGCCCCATCCGCCCGGCCTCGATCCACTGGTCCACCCCGCGCCGGGCGCTCCGCGACCCCCGTTGGTTCCGCGCGGTGACCGCGCCACGCTGAGGTGGCCAGAGCGCGCTCCGGGTCTGACCTGCCCGTGGTCCGCGCCTTCTCCGCGGGCGGCGTGGTCGTCCGTCACGGTGTCGCCGGGCCCGAGCTGGTGCTGGGCCTGCGCCAGGGCTTCCGTCGCCGGGGCACCTGGTCGCTGCCCAAGGGCACACCGGCCGGCGACGAGACGCCCGAGCAGACGGCACTGCGGGAGGTGACCGAGGAGACGGGGCTGAAGGTGCGCATCGTCGGCACCATCGGAGACGTGCACTACCGCTTCGTGCGCGATGGCCACCGCGTCCACAAGACGGTGCACTACTACCTCATGGAGGCCACCGGCGGCGACCTGGCCGACCACGACCACGAGTTCGACGAGGTGCGCTGGGTCGGCGTGGGGGAGGCCGATGCGCTGCTGCGCTTCCCCACCGAGCGCGACATCGTGGCCCGGGCCGTGCCTCCCGGCGGGCCGAGCTAGGCCGTGGGCGGGTCGCGCACCGCGCTCCACGACGCTCATCTCGCTCTCGGCGCACGCCTGACCGAGTTCGGCGGCTGGGAGATGCCCCTCCGCTACGGCTCGATCATCGACGAGCACCAGGCGGTCCGAACGGCGGCCGGCCTGTTCGACCTCTCCCACATGGGCGAGCTGCGCGTGCGCGGGCCCGGCGCCGGGGCCGGCCTGGCCGGCGCGCTCGTCAACGATCCCGGCCGGCTCGGGGTCGGCCGCGCCGGCTACTCGCTGCTGTGCTCGCCCGACGGCGGTGTCATCGACGACCTCATCGTCTATCGTCTCGAGGACCAGACGTTCCTGGTCGTGCCCAATGCGGCCAACCGCGCGGTCGTGGCCGACGAGCTGCGTGAGCGCCTCGCCGGGCACGAGGCCACGCTCGAGGACGAGACGTCGGAAACCTCGCTGGTGGCCCTCCAGGGTCCCCGCGCGCTGGCCATCCTGGCCGGGTCGACCGACCTCGAGCTGGCGGCGCTGCGCCCGTACTCGGTGGCGGCTGCCAAGGTCGCCGGGGTCGGCGCCCTCGTGGCCCGGACCGGCTACACCGGCGAGGACGGCTTCGAGCTGTTCGTGGCCTGGCCCGACGGTCCCGGGGTGTGGGCCGCGCTGCTGGACTCGGGGTCCGGGCAGGGTCTGCGGCCATGCGGGCTCGGCGCGCGCGACACGCTGCGGCTGGAGGCGGGCATGCCCCTCTACGGCCACGAGCTCGATCGCGACACGACCCCCTTCGAGGCCGGGCTCGGCTGGGCCGTCCAGCTCGACCACGACTTCGTCGGCCGCGGGGCACTCAACGCGAGCCAGCCGCGCAAGCGGCGGGTGGGCCTCGTACTGCGCGGGCGCGGCATCGCGCGCCAGGGCTATGCGGTGGCGCAGGCCGGGACCAGCGAGACCGTGGGCACGGTCACCAGCGGCAGCCAGTCGCCCACGCTGGGCGTGGCCATCGCCATGGCCTACGTTCGGCCCGAAGTCGCGACCGCGGGTACCATGCTCGAGGTCATCATCCGCGGCGTGGCCGTGGCCGCGGAGGTGGTGCCCCTGCCGTTCTACCGACGCGCGGGCCGATGAGCCCCCCGATGGCTCACCGGGAAGTGCAGTCGAGTCGCCGCTCATCGCTGGAGGAACCTGACGTGGATGCACCCGAGACCCTGCGCTACTCCAAGGACCACGAGTGGCTGCGCGCCGAGGACGGCGAGGCCGCGGTGGGCATCACGGCCTACGCCGCAGACGAGCTGGGTGACGTCGTCTTCGTCGAGCTGCCCGACGTCGGTCGGAAGCTGGAGCAGGACGAGGCCTTCGGCGTGATCGAGTCGGTCAAGACCGCCAGCGACCTCTTCGCGCCGGTGGCGGGGGAGGTCATCGCCGTCAACGAGGCGCTGGCCGACGCGCCCGAGCTGGTCAACAGCGAGCCGTACGCAGGCGGCTGGATGATCCGCCTGCGCCTGGACGACCCGGCCTCAGGTGAGGTGCTCATGGATGCGGCCGCCTATCGCGAGTCGCTCGAGGACTGACGAGCGGTGGTCTACGGTCCGCACACGGCGGAGTCGCGGGCGCAGATGCTGGCGGCGCTCGGCGTCGATTCGATCGAGGTCCTCTTCGACGACATCCCCGAGGGCGTCCATGCCGACGGGCTCGACCTGCCGGGACCCCTCTCCGAGCTCGAGCTCGGACGTGAGCTGGCCCAGCTGGCCGGACGCAACCGGGTGGACCTGGCCTCGTTCCTCGGTGCCGGCGTCTACCACCATCACATCCCGGCCGCGGTCGATGCGGTGATCTCGCGGGGCGAGTTCTACACCGCCTACACGCCCTACCAGCCGGAGATCAGCCAGGGCACGCTGCAGACGATCTACGAGTTCCAATCGCTGCTGGCCGAGCTGGTGGACCTGCCGGTCGTCTCAGCCTCCCACTACGACGGTGCTTCGGCCACCGCCGAGGCCGCGCTGATGACCGTGCGGGCGACGCGCCGCGATCGGGTGCTGGCGAGCCGCGCGCTGCACCGCCACTACCTTGAGACCACCCGCACCTACCTCGACC
>JASFQX010000033.1:0-9005 GCA_050115215.1 Chloroflexota bacterium | reverse complement strand
GCGGCGTGGTCATGAAGTCGACCGACGGTGGCGCCACGTGGGAGCGCATCATGTCCGGTCTTGATCCCAGGAGCGAGTTCTACACCCTGCTCATCTACCCGCCGGACCACGATGTCCTCTTCCTGAGCACCAGCCGCGGCGTTTACGTCAGCCTCGACGCTGGCGGACGCTGGCGGCCGATGGACCGGGGCCTGCCGACCGCGCACAACCAGGTCCGCGACAACGTCGCCGACAACCTCGCGCTCAGCGGCGACGATCGCACCCTCTTCCTGGGCCTCGTCAAGCATGGCGTGTGGCAGGCCGACCTGTCGGAGCTGGCCGAGGCCGTGGCCGGCTGACCCTGCCGTCCGTCGCGGCCGGTCGATCTCGGGCTCGACACGCTTGGGATCGCCAGGAACCGAGCGATCCGGCAACGATGCGGGATAGCGATCGGCTCGACCGTGACACTAAGGTATGAGTGCGGGCAGATGCTCCGCGTCAAGGGGTGGCGTCCATGCAACGGGAGCTCGTGGTGCGGGCCCGAAGCGGGGACCTCGAAGCCTTCACGGAACTGGTGAGGGCGGCCTTCCCGCGGCTCAAGGGTGTCGCCTACCTCGTCCTTCGCGATCCGGATCGCGCCGAGGATGCCGTTCAGGAAGCATTCGTGGCTGCCTGGCAAGGCCTCCGCGCACTGCGTGAGCCGGACGCCTGGGACGCCTGGCTACGCCGGCTGCTCATCCGGAGCTGCTATCGGCTCGCCAGGAGAGACCAGCGCCGCAGCCAGGTCGAGCAGAGCGCGATCCCCACCGCTCCGGGTGCGGATCCCACCGATACGCCGGCAGACGTCGCCGATCGCGAGTGGGTCCTCGACGAGCTCAGCCACATCGACGTCGAGAGGCGGGCCGTCATCGTCATGCACTACTACCTCGACCTGCCCATACGCGAGGTGGCAGAGATCCTGGACATCCCCTATGGGACCGCCGCGTCCCGTCTTCACCGTGGGCTCGAGCTCATGCGTGCCTCGATGCACAGCATGGCCGAGTCCGGCACGACCGCCGCAACGGAGCGACCGGCATGAGCGAACAGAGTGCCTTCGAACGCCTCGTCGCTCGAAGCATCGAGAGCACGGGAGTGCCCAGGCCATCCGACGGCGCCATCGAACGAACCATCGCGAGCGTGAGCCGCCGGCGACAGCGTCCGCGCTGGCTCGCGCTCATCAAGGAGTCTCCCATGCGCACTGGATCACATCTCGCGGTCGGCTCTCCGACCGCGCGCGCCGCGGCCATCGTTGTGGCGACCCTCCTGGCGGGCGTGATGCTCGTCGGCGCCACGCTCGCCGGCGCCGAGCTCCTGGCAGCCGACCGGTCGATCATCGTGGATCAGTCCGGTGATGGCGACTTCACGACCATCACCGAGGCGGTCACCGCTGCCGCCGACGGCGACACCATCCTCGTGCGGTCCGGCACGTATGCCGAGTCGGTGGTCGTCGACAAGGACGTCGTGATCAGCGGGGATCAGGACGGCCCGCAGCCTGTCGTGGTCCAGATCGAGGACGACGCGACGCCTGCCGACTACGCCGGCAGCCCCCTGCGCTACGGGTTCTGGGTCCGCTTGGGCGAACCCGACATCGGCCATCTCACCATTCGAGGCCCGGCGGAGCAGGTGAGCGCCTTCATGATCACGGGCGGCGCGCCGGTCATCCACGACGTGGTGACGGACCTCGCCCCGGACGTAGAGGTGGAGCAGGGCAGCGTGACCCGCCGCTTCCTCACCATCGCAGGCGACGCCGCCGGCGTCATCCGCGACAGCGCGACCGATGCCGAGCTGGCGATCGGCGGTTCGGCGTCTCCGCTCGTCGAGAACAACGAGGTCGGCAGCGAGATCTGGGTGTTCGACGAGAGCAGTCCCCATCTCCTGGGCAATCGCGTCGGCAGCGTCTGGGTCAGGGAATCCTCCTCGCCCAAGATCGAGGGCAACGTCATCGACAATGCCGATGCGGGCGACTGGTTCAACTGCGGCGTCATGCTGAACGACCCGAAGACCTCACCCACCGTCATCGACAACGTCATCCGCAACGCGCCCACCGGTCTCTGTATCGAGGACGGCAGCGCGGTCGCGATCTCGGGCAATGAGTTCCTTGACAACGACATCGGCATCTCCGCCACCAACACGGACATGGTGTTCGCCGACAACACGATCCGTGGCGGCAAGGCGGGCGTCGTCGTCGCGGGGACCACTTCGCCGTCCTTCGTCGGCAACACCGTCGAAGGCGCGCAGAACCGTGGATTCAGCATCGGGGCCCGGAGCAGTCCGGTCCTCCGTGACAACACCCTTTGCGGGTCGAGCACGAACCTCTTCACTCACCCGCAGGCCCAGCCGGACATCGACGACAGCAACGAGATCTGCGACGACTGAATGCCCCGTGCCTTCGGCCAGAGAAGCAGTCGCAGGGTGAGGCGCAGCGTCGACATCGCGGGAGGCTGACACACAGCCCGCTGACGCGCGCCACCGGTAGCGGCCACGATTCGTGACCTCCAGCCCTAGCCCGGCGCACGACCACGGAGAGGCTGGAACGATGCAGCCCGACCCGATCGCTCGAACGTCCCGCGAGCCGCTGGCGATCGTCCCGGTGCTGGCGATCGCTGGCGGCGTGACACTCCTGCTTCTGCTGCTGTCCCAGTGGCACGGCTTCCATCGCGACGAGCTCTACTTCATCGTGGCCGGCCGCCACCCCGCGTTCGGCTACCCGGATCAGCCACCGCTCACGCCCCTCCTGTCGGCAGCCGCGACCGCGCTGCTGGGGGTCGAGCCCTTCGCCGTCCGCGTACTGCCGGCCATCTCAGCCGGGCTGGCCACGGTGTTCGTGGCCGGCATCGCACGGGACATGGGTGGGTCCCAGCGAGACCAGATCGTCGGCGCGGGGTCGTTCGCACTGTCAGGCCTGCTCGCGGCGGGCCACCTTGGCTCGACGGCCACGTACGAGCTGGTCCTCTGGACCGCTCTGATGTGGCTCGTCGTCCGCCTGCTCGACGGAGGCGACGCCCGCCTGTGGCTCGCGGTCGGCCTCATCGCCGGGCTGGCGCTCCAGAACAAGCAGACGGCGTTGATCCTGGGCGTCGGCCTCGCGGCCGGGATCCTGCTGGCACGAAGATGGGACGTCCTCCGCTCGCCCTGGCTCTGGCTCGGCGGCCTCCTGGCCGTCGCGATCTGGAGCCCCAACGCCGTCTGGCAGCTGGTCAATGGGCTGCCACAGCTGGAGATGGCCAGCCGCATCGCTCAAGAGGCGACCGAGAACCGGCTCATGCTCCTGCCGGAGCTGCTGCTGCTGGCGGGGCCGCTGTTGTTTCCCGTCCTGCTCGCCGGCCTCTGGTGGCTGGTTCGAGCGCCCGAAGCCAGGCCCTGGCGTGCCATCGCCTATGGCTTCGTCGTCATCCTGGGTCTGGTCCTGCTGACCGGCGGCAAGAGCTACTACGCGGCCGGACTGTTCGGACCGCTCATGGCCGCGGGCGGCATCGCGGTCGCGAGCTGGCTGGGACGAGGCCGCGTGCGAGTGCGAGGCACCGCACTGGCGGTCGTCGCTGCGTGTTCCGGCGTGCTGATGGCGGTCATCACCCTGCCGGTCGTGCCGCCGCCGATGCTGGCCCGAACGCCGATCCCGGAGCTCTATCCGGAGTCCGCCGAGCAGGTCGGATGGCCAGAGCTCGTGTCGAGCGTGAGGGCGGCTGCCGATTCACTGGATCCCGACGAGCGCGCAGCCACCATCGTCTTCACCCTCAACTACGGTGAGGCGGGTGCGGTGGAGCTGCTGGGCCGGGATCTGCCGCCGGTCTACTCGGGACACAACGGCTACGGCGACTGGGGTCCGCCATCCGAAGAGGCTACGATCGCCATCATGGTGGGCCCACGAGCAGTGAGGGCGGATCGAGGGCCCCTGGGATGGTGCGCACGCCACGGCGAGGTCGACAACGGCATCGACCTCTCCAACGAGGAACAGGGTGCAGGCATCTGGATCTGCCGGGATCGACCCGCATCCTGGGAATCCACGTGGGAGCAGCTGCGCCATCTCAACTGAGTCGCCTGATGGAGGACAACGGGAGGGCCCCATGATCGATGTGCAGGCGAAGACCGGCCTGGTCGGTTTCTTCGACATCCTCGGGTATTCGCAGATGCTGCTGGCCAACGACGTCTCCAGTACTGCCCGGATCGTCGTGGACGTGCTCTCCGAGGTGCCGGACACCGTCGTCTCGGGCGTGCTGGGAGATCAGGGGCTCGAGAGAGTCGACGGCCTTGAGTCGTGGCCGGAGTTCGAGCGCTACTTCCAGGGTCTCGTGCGCGACGAGACGGGCTGGCTGCTCTTCTCCGACAGCATCCTGGTGAGCCTGCCGCTGGACACCGATCGGGACGTCTTCTACTGGGGCACCAGCGTCGTCGGTTTCGTGCAGGTGTGCGCGGTCCTGTTGCGGAAGATGTTCGACAGCGGCCTGCCGCTCCGTGGGGGCGTGTCGTTCGGCGAGTTCTTCATCCAGGACACCTACTTCGCCGGTCAGCCCATCATCGACGCCTACCGACATTCCGAGAGCCTCGACCTCAGCGGGTGTGTGCTGGCGCCGAGCGTGGAGCGGATGTACCGCCAGATGAAACGGCATGCGGTCGATGCCGGCTACGAGGACACGATCCGCGGGATGCTTGATCAGCTGTGCGTCAGCTACGCGATCCCGAAGAAGCGCGATCGCGTCGAGACGGGGTTGATGGTGAACTGGGTCAACCTGCCCATGCGCTTCTTCGAGGGTCTTCCGGCCGACCTGCGGGAGTATGTCTACTCCTCGTTCGTGGCTCACAACAAGGACGTCGTGCCGGCGGTCCAGCCGAAGATCGACAACACCGAGGCGTTCGTGCGCAAGATCGTCCGGAACATCGAACCCAGGCCGTGGCCGGCGATGTCGCGACGCACCGACGAGGCGTTCCAGAGGCTGAGGTCCGAGGGCTCGCCCCCTTGAGTCGGTCCGGTTGGCCCTTGTGTCACCCAGGGCGGCTCGGCATCGTTCATCAGGGCGCCTTGACGAGCGGGGCGCGGGAAGGGGGCTGCCATGCGTGTGATGGGCACCAACACCTGGGACATGGACGTCGACACCGACTTCCTGATCGATCAGGCGCTCGACTTCTCGGAAGCAGTCAAGGAGCAAGGGATCGCCGAGCTCGCAGCTGCCTGGATCGAGCCCGACCAGAAGCTCCTCTGGTGCGCCTGGCGGACCGACGACCTGCCGGCGCTCCAGGCCGCCTTCGATGAGATGAACGAACAGAGCGGCCTCCGCTCAGAGCTTCACGTGGTCGAAGAGATGCATCCCGACCGGGGCGGCCGCGAGGAGCGAGAGGCACTGCTGCTCAGTGGAACCGGCGTCGGCTGAGCCACGGGGTCCTCGCCCGGTGGGAGCCCAGCGACTGACGGCGCTGGCGGACGGCGTCTTCGCCATCGCCATGACGCTGCTCGTGCTCGAGCTGGCCGTGCCCGTGGTGACCGAGGAGGGCGCGGATCTGGGCGAGCTGCTCCTGGAGATGTGGCCCGAGTTCCTGATGTACGCGCTCGGGTTCCTCGTGCTCGGGGTCTACTGGATCATCCACCACATGATCTTCGAGAGCATCGAGCGCTACGACACGACGCTCGCCTGGTTGAACATCATCTACCTGATGTTCGCGGCGCTCATCCCCTTCGTGACCGCGCTCGTCGTGCAGCACGGCGCCACGACGGCGACAGCGCTGGCGTTCGGCCTGGACCTGCTGGCGCTGTTCGCCATGGGCTGGGCGATGTGGACATATGCGACGACGGGGGGTCGCCTGAGCGGAGACCGAGTAGCACCGGACGTGGCTCGAGGCGCGAGCACGATGGGCCTCGTGTACTTCGTGGCCTTGCTCGTCTCGCTGGTCCTCGCCGTCCTCGTGCCGCTGGCGTCGATGGTCGTGTACGCCGCGATCGTGATCGCCTTCATCGGCTTCACCGTCGCGGGGCGGTGGGAGACGGTCACGCTATGGCGTCGAAGCCTGCGTCGCTCGTGATGGTGGACCGACACTCGGGGACCGCAGCGGCTGGACCGTCGGACGTCGTGGTCATGGGCGCCGGCATCGCCGGCCTGGCCGCCGCCACGCACCTCGCTCGAGCCGGCCGCCGGGTCACATGCGTGGAGCCGGAGCGGTTCCCGCGCGCCCGCGTTGGTGAGTCACTCGACTGGTCCTCGCCGTGGCTGCTGCGACGTCTCGGCTATCGGAGCGAGGAGCTCGTCGACCAGGGCTTCGCGACCTACAAGTGCGACATCGAGGCAGCATCACCAGACCAGGCGCCGCTGGCCGCCCATCCACCACGCATCCTCAGCCGACGACCCTTCGGGGCCCAGATGACCACCGTCCATCTCGATCGCGAACGATTCGATCGCTCCCTCTACGAGCGCGCTCGTGACGGGGGGGTCGAGTTCGTCTGGGACGCCGTGGGCAAGGTCGAGATGGAGGGCGATCGGGTCCTGGGCTGCGTGACACGATCGGGACTTCGACTCGAGGCGGACTGGTTCATCGATGCGACCGGCCCATCCAGGCTCATCGGGCGTGCCGCGGGCATCGGCGTCCGTGAGTACGCGGTCCCGCGTGTCTGCCTCTGGACGCAGGCCACCGCGCCGCGCGCTCGCGCCGGCACCACGCTCTCGCTTGACACGACGAAAGAACAGCTCGAGTGGGTGTGGGAGATCCCGCTGGCCGAGGATCGCCAGAGTCTGGGGCTGGTGATGCCCAGCCGCGCCTTCCGGGCTCTGGAGCGTCGCGGTCGCTCGAAGGCCCAGATCCTGGCCGAGCAGTTGGCGCGGTTCCCGCGCTACGCGAGCCTCGAGCCCGATGACCTGGGAGAGGTCCGGACGCGCAGCTACCGACCATACGTGTCGGACCGGGTGGTCGGTGCGAACTGGCTGATGGCGGGCGAGGCCGCGGCGATGATCGATCCGCTGACGTCCTTCGGGGTGACCGCCGCGCTGCGGAACGGCTCCGAGGCTGCCTCGATCATCACCGGGACCCACGGACGCGCGGGCACGCAGCGGGCGCTGGCCGACTACGACCGGCGCGTCCGCACCCTGGGCGATCTGTACAACTCCGCCATCGAGGCGCTCATCTACGAGCCGCGGGTCCGCATGGCCTTCGGCCTGCGCGCTGCCGGAATCGCCTACGTGCTCGTTGGGTACGGCACGAACACGCTGTACACGCGACTGCGGCCGACCACGGCCACCAAGACCGCCGTCCTGGCCATCATCGCGTCCGCATTCCGGCTCTGGCGGAGGGCCTGGCTCGTGGCCGCCGATCGGGGAGGAACGCGTCAGGCCCGGTCCGCCGCCACTGACTGATCCAAGGGGGGAGTCATGCAGTACCAGCATAACCAACAGGTCCAGCCCGAGCCGGCGCATCGCCGGCGGTTCTGGGAAGGAGCCTTCTGGGCGGGCGCGTTCATCTGGGCAGGCCTGGTCCTGTTGGCCGACAACGTCGATGTGCTGCCGGACATCGAGGGCGCGAGCGTCTGGAGCTGGATCCTCACCGGCGCCGGTCTCTGGGCCCTGGCCGTCAACGTCTGGCGGACCGTGTCGCCGCGCGAACCGAATCCGGACGGCGGGGACCTCTTCTGGACGGGCGTCCTGCTGGTCCTGGGGCTCGCCGGCTTCTTCGACTGGGACATCGCGTTCCCCGTCATCCTGATCGTGCTGGGCGGCGTGCTCCTGATCAGGGCATTCATGGCGCAACGGCGAGTCTCCGGCTCCTGACTTGGGCACCCGCCCCCGAGCGGCACTCTCGTGATCCGATCCAGAGGCGGACCGCGACGCGAGTGCCAGTGCGTGACCAGTCACATCTCGCCGGTCCTCGAGGGCACCGGGGTCCACTACGGTCTGATCATGCGCACACTCGTCTTCGCCATCGCGGCGACACTTGTCTCGAGCGGGTCGGCCGCCGCCGCCGACGATCCCGTCAAGCCCTTCGACCTTGCCGCCATCGACGCCTACTTCGAGACGCCGGCGCCGGCGTTCGGGGACCTGCTGAGCGGCGCCACCCTGTCCGCTGAGGGATGCGAGCTGCTGCGGGCAGCGACCGCGCCCACTCCGTTCGAGGCGGAACCGGCCGCCGTGCGCGGTCGCGCCGACGAATACCGGGCCCTCGCCAGGGCCGCCCCTGCGTTGGAGCCCGCCACGAGCGCAGCATCGGCGGCCCTGGATGCGGCCGCGGCAGATGGCGGCGGCCGGCAAGCGATGCTCGAGCTGTGGCTCGACCGGGCCGGCATCGACGCCATCCGCGAGTTGACGATGCTGGCCGCGAACCAGTGCCAGGCGGAGTTCCGCTGGGTCACCTTCGGCCTGGCCGATCGGATCCTGGAGCTGGCCGAGCACGACTATCCGGCGTCCGAACGGCTCGATGACGTCGCCAGCTGGAGCATGTCCCACACCGGCCAGCCGCGGACCATCTACTGGAGCTTCGGCTACCTGGGCGATGAGCCGGTGGCGGTGTGCGAGGAGCTGAACGCGACCCTCGCCAGCGTCGGCTTCGCGGGCACCGAGGTCAGGATCTTCAGAGGCGATGCCGAGGGCTTGCCAGACCTCGCGATCGCTATCGTCGGTGGGAGCTGCCGTCCCGCCTGAGCAGTGGTCCAGGCCCGAGCAGTCGTCCAGGCCCGAGCAGTCGTCCAGGCTGAAGCGACGGCTACGGCTCGGTGGCGCGGACGCGGCCGACCGTGGCGCTGATCCAATCGACGAGCGTTGGCAGGAAGTCGGGGTCGAACGCGTCTCCGAGCTCACGATACTCCGCCACAAGGCCCGTTTCGGCAGCCTGGAAGAGATGGTTCGCGCCGGGCAGGATGACGGTGGTCAGGTCAGCGCGCTCCCCTGCCGCCACAGCCGCTCGCAGCGCCAGCTCGTTGCGAGCCCCCGGGACCTGCGTGTCCTTCCCGCCGAAGATGCCGATGACGGGGGCCTCGACGGCAGCCCAGTCGGCCGCCGGGTCGGAGGCCAGGAACG
>JASFQX010000032.1:0-9064 GCA_050115215.1 Chloroflexota bacterium | reverse complement strand
CTGGTCATCGACGCCGTGCTTGGTTATCGCGGGCGCGGCGCGCCGCACGACGAGGTGGCGGCCTTGATCGAGCGGATCTCGCCGGCCGGCGAGCGCACGCTCAGTCTGGACCTGCCCTCGGGGATGGATGCCGACACGGGCGAGGCGGCTGCTCCCGCAGTCGCCCCTCGCGCCACCATGACCCTGGCCCTGCCCAAGACCGGCCTGCTGACCGACGCCGGCCGGGCTCGGGCGGGACGGCTCTACCTTGCCGATATCGGACTGCCTGCGGCACTCTACGGACGCATCGGCCTGGCCCTCGACGCTCCCTTCGCGGCCGGCCGGATCGTGCGCCTGGAGGCCTGACATGACCTACGCCGCGACGTCGCAGGAGCGCTCGCTGCAGGAGAAGCTGGGCCTGCTCCGTGAGATCGACCTCTTCGCCGGCCTGTCCGAGCAGGACATCGCCGCCATCGGCCATGCCACGACCATGACCCGGTGCACGGCCGGCCAGCGCATCCTCTCGCCCGACGATCCGCCCGATCGCATCCACATCCTCAAGCAGGGCAAGGTTCGCGTCTACCGCGTCACGCCCGACGGCAAGCAGCTCACGCTGGATATCTACGACAAGGGCACGATCCTGGGCGACATGAGCCTGCTCGGCCAGGAGGCTATCCCCGAGGCCTTCGCCGAAACGCTCGACGAGGCCGTCATCTGCACCATCAGCCCCGACGAGCTACGGAAGCTGATCGAGCGCTACCCGGCCATCGGCGTCAACATCATCAGCTACCTCTCGCGGCGCCTGCGGGATGCCGAGGCGGAGCTCGAGGCGATGGCCTACCAGCGTGTCGGCCAGCGCCTGGCCCGCAAGCTGCTGGACCTCTCCAATCGCTTCGGCGTCAAGACCTCCCGCGGCACGCTCATCGAGGCGCGCCTGACGCAGCAGGAGCTGGCGGAGATGATCGGCACCACCCGCGAGACGCTGGCCCATACGCTGGCCGACTTCCGCAGGCGCGGGTTGCTGGACACCGAGAAGCAGCATGTGCTCATCCGTGACGCCGAGCAGCTGATGGACATCGCGGACGGGCTCGAGGACCTGGAGGGCTAGCCGGCGGCTGGAGGGCTAGCCGGCGGCTGGAGGGCTAGCCGGCGGCTGGTCGGGCGCTTGAAGCTCGGCGGCCCAGTTGCCGGGCGCCGGCGTCCAGTCGTAGGGCCTGAAGCGCACCGCGCGGTTCCAGCCCGCGACCCCGTGGTCGCGCAGGAAACGCCGGATGCCGCGGGCGCCCCCGAAGTCGCCGGCATACCAGAGCATCAGCGCCGGAAGCCGGATGCGCCCGTGCTCATGCGCCACCTCGGCCGCCAGGTAGCTGCGCGTGGCCAGGTCGAGCTGCTGGTCGATGTGCTCGGCGCGGTAGGCCGCGATCGGCGGGCAGGAGGCGGCACCACAGTTGAGCGCGAAGTGGATGCGCGGGTCGACACGCCGGACCCGGTGCTCTCGCTCGAACCGGCTGCGCCGCGGAGCACCCACGTAGCCCAGGCCCAGCTTCAGCTGCGAGCGCCGCAGGAGCCCGTGCTCGATGGTGTCGAGCGACAGCGGCTGCCCGGCTACGACCACGACCGTGCGGCGGAAGTAGCGCAGCCGCTCCAGGCGAGCGTCGGCCGCCGGCGCCGGGTGGCGCAGCACGGCCCCGTTGTAGACGTCGATCCAGAAGGCCAGCTTCGAGGCCTCGTCGTGAAGCGCGCGTCGCAAGGCTTCGGCATCGAGCCGGGCCAGCTCGGCCTCCGCCATCTCGGCGTCATCACCACGACGCACGGCGAGGAGGTACTCGACCGCGAGCTCGAGACGGTCAGCGGGCGCGGTCCGGGCGGTGCCGTGCATCAGGCGCGCTCGGAGAGGAGGGCTATGGCCAGCGACACCGTGGTGACGAGGGCCAGACCGACCATGGCCACGACGTTGGCCGACAGCACGCGCTGGCGGGTGTAGCGAGCGACACCGACCATCAGCGCCGGCATCACCAGCAGGCCGGCCAGCGCCAGGGGCATGGCCCCGATGGCGGAGGCCAGGAGCGTGCCGACCACGAACGCGACCGTGGCTCCGAGATGCAGGCGCCGCAGCGTGGACGGTGCGAGTCGGACCTGGAGCGTGGCCTTGTCGGTCGCCGCATCGGCCGCTCGGTCGGGCCAGGCCGTGGTCAGCACGCTGGCGAAGGTCACGCTGAGCAGGGGCAGGAAGGCGATGACGTCATCGACGGTGATCGCGCCGCTCACCGTGGCCACGCCGCAGAGCGGCAGCAGCATGGCTCCCAGGGCGGCGTTGAGGGGCTCGCCCCAGCCGCGGCGCATGAGGGCCGCCGGAGGCAGCGAGTAGGCCAGGCCTCCGCCGAGCCCGGCCAGGAGCAGCACGGCCGCGAGCGGGTTCAGCAGTCCCGCAGTCACGGCCGCGAGTGAGCTGCCGACCACGAGCGTGGCCAGGCCCAGTCCGAGCGTGAGCGGGACCCGTGGTGCGAGGCCGCTGGCGGCCAGCGCGCCGCTGCCGCCTGAGAACGGCGTGCGTTGGGTCAGACGGTCGGTGTCGTGGTCCGCGGCCTCGTTGGCCAGGTGGACCGAGGCAGCAGCCAAGAGCACCAGCAGCAGAGCCGCGGCGATGGCCTCAAGGGCGGCCGTCGTCGAGGCTCCGCGCCAGAGGCCCAGGAGCACACCGTTGGCGAAGATGAGCCCGATGAGCGCCAGCTGGGAGGGGCGCGTCATGGCCACCAGCGCCCGCCATCGTCCCAGTGGCGGGCTGGTGGCTGCGGCGGCAGTGCGGTCGGCGGCGGGGACGAGGGGGGTCAAGGCAGTGGTGGCAGGGGTCGGGCGTCGGTCTCGGGATCGGTCGGCAGGGAGCGCGAGCGCCAGTGTCGGTCAGGCGCGATGACGCGGCTGTGACGGCACACACCCTGCAGACCGCGCATCACGGTATGCTCGGCCATACGACCCCGATCGCTCTTCCGCCATCGTCGTCGCACGACGCCGCCCAGACACGGAGATCCATCTGATGAAGGTCCTTGTCGCCGTGGCCAGCAAGCACGGCGCCACCCTGGAGATCGGCCAGGTCATCGAGGCCTCGATCCACTCGGCCGGGCTCGACGTGGAGCTCAAGCGCGTCGAGGAGGTCTCGAGCCTCAGCCCCTTTGATGCTTTCGTCATCGGCAGTGGCGTCTACGCCGGACACTGGATGCGACCGGCCCGCGAGTTCATCGAGGTCCACGAGGGCGAGCTCACGCAGAAGCCCGTGTGGCTCTTCTCCAGCGGACCCGTCGGCGACCCGCCCACGCCTCACGAGAACCCGGCCGAAGTGGCGGGCATGGTCAAGCATCTCGGCGCGCGAGGCCATCGCCTGTTCCCGGGACGCATCGAGGGCTCCGACCTGGGCATCAGCGAGAAGGCCCTGGTGGCGCTCGTGCGCGCGCCTGACGGCGACTTCCGGCCCTGGTCGGAGATCACCACCTGGGCCGAGTCCATCGCCGAACAGCTCAAGGAGGAGCCGTTCGACGCATGACGATGACGTACGACGAGGTCACGGCCACGCTCGAGTCGCTGGGCACCGAGCAGACGCGCAGCACGTACCGGCGCCACGGCGCCTCCGAGCCGCTCTTCGGCGTCAAGTTCGGAGACCTGCGTCCGCTGGCCAAGCGCATCGGGACCGATCACGCTCTCGCCGAGCGGCTGTGGGCCAGCGGCAACGTCGATGCGCGCCTGCTCGCCTGCATGGTCGCCGATCCGTCCGCCGTCACCGAGGACGAGCTCGACGCCTGGCTGGCGGACATCGACACCTACTTCCTGGTCGACACGTTCGTGGCCGAGATCGCCGCCAGGACGCCCGGCCGGGTGGAGCGCGCCGAACGCTGGATCGCCTCCGATCGCGACCGCACCGCCCAGGCCGGGTGGGATCTCATGAACCTGGTGGCCCTCAGCGACGAGGACATGCCCGACGACTACTTCGAGGGGCAGCTGGTCCGCATCGCCCAGCGTATCGGGGGCTACGGCAACTGGACCCGACGGTCGGCCAGCAACACCATCACCGGCATCGGCTTGCGCAACGACACGCTGGAGGCAGCGGCCCGCAGAACGGCTGCCGAGATGGGCCCGGTCGAGTTCGATCCGGGCCAGACCTCGTGCGTGATGCCCGATCCCATCGCGTACCTGGAGAAGACCAAGGCTTACCGAGCCAAGCAGGCCCAGAAGCGCGCTACGCGGTCTCGAGCGCCCTGATCTTCTCGACGCGGGCCACGTGGCGCCCACCGTCGAACTCGGCCGACAGGAAGGCCTCGACGCAGCCGATGGCCACCTGCTCGCCCACGATGCGGGCACCCATCGAGAGCATGTTGGCGTCGTTGTGCTGGCGCGAGAGGGCGGCCGTGACCGGCTCGGTCGCCTGGCAGCAACGGATGCCTCTGATCTTGTTGGCTACGATCTGCTCGCCGGTGCCACTGCCGCCGAAGACGAAGCCGAAACGGCAGTCGCCGCTGGCCACCGCGCGCGCGGCGGGAGCTACGTAGTCCGGGTAGTCCACGCGGTCGGGCGTGCTCACGCCGAAGTCGATGACCTCGTAGCCGTGGTCGGTCAGCCACTGCACGACCAGCTGCTTCAGCGGCAGGCCAGCGTGATCGGTGCCGACGGCGATGCGCATCAAACGTCCTCCCTGCCGGTGCCGTTGACCTCGCGCGTGCGGTAGGACTCCCCGATGATGGCCACGATCTCGTCGATCTCGTCGCTGACCTTGACCAGCTCCAGGTCCCTGGGCGACACGTTGCCGCGGCCGACGACCTCCGCCCCGATCCAGTCGAGCAAGCCCTGCCAGTAGGAGCGGCCGAAGAGGATGATGGGGAAGTGGTCGATCTTCTCGGTCTGGACCAGCGTCAGCGACTCGAAGAGCTCGTCGAAGGTCCCGAACCCGCCAGGGAAGATGACGAACGCCTGCGCGTACTTGACGAACATCGTCTTGCGCACGAAGAAGTAGCGGAAGAACTGGGCGATGTCGACGTACTGGTTGGGCCCATGCTCACGTGGTAGCTCGACGGCCAGGCCGACAGAGACACCGTCGGCCTCCTTGGCCCCCCGGTTCGCCGCTTCCATGATGCCGGGGCCGCCGCCGGTGATGACCGTGAAGCCCTGGACGCTGAGGCGGGCCGCGAGCGCCCGCGCAGCCTCGTACATGGGGTCGTTCGCCTTGGTCCGGGCCGAGCCGAAGATGCTCACCGCCGGACCCAGCCGCGCCAGGGCGTCGAAGCCATCGATGAACTCGCCCATGATGCGCAGCGCGCGCCAGGCGTCGGACTCGAGGAAGGAGGTGTCGGCGAACGGCTGCTGCATGAGCAGCTTGCGGTCGTCCGGGGTGCGGCGGGGTCGGGGGTGTTCGGCGCGATCGGTCACGGCTGCAGGATACGCGGGAGTGCCGAAGCGGGTGCTGGTCGTAGACTTGTGCCCATGAACGAACAAGCCACGCCCCCCGGCATCGCCATCGATCCCGTCTGCGGCATGCAGGTCGTCATCGCCGAGGCCCAGCACACCACGGAGTACGAGGGCACCACCTACTACTTCTGCGCCAGGGGCTGCAAGCTCGACTTCGAGGAGGAGCCCGAGCGCATCCTTGCGCCCGACTACGAGCCACACATGTGAGCCGCTGCGGACAAGGTTCCCGGCCATGCCCCAGCCATCTAGCGCAGGGGACCGGCGCGGGCTATAGTCCGTAGCGGTTAGCTCAGGAACGCTCTTCGTGGTCCCGTATCTCGCTCGAACGGTCCTGGACAAAGTAGGAACCTGGGAGGTTCGTTCGTTCGTGTACGAGGACAGGACCATTACCTGTGCCGATTGCGCTCAGGAATTCATCTTCACCGCATCCGAGCAGGCGTTCTACGCCGAGAAGGGCTTCACTGACGCGCCCAAGCGCTGCAAGCCCTGCCGGCAGGCCCGCAAGGCCCAGCGGAACTCGCAGTCCTACGGTGACGACAGCTACGGCGCTGGCGGGGGCGGCTACGGTGGCGGCGGCTACGACCGGCCCCCACGCCAGCTCTACGATGCGGTCTGCGCCGACTGCGGCAGGACCGCGCAGGTGCCGTTCCAGCCCACCGGCAGCCGGCCGGTCTACTGCAACGACTGCTTCCGCGCCCGCCGCTAGCGCACCGCGCGGCCACGGGCCGCAAACCGGCAACGCCGTACTGGCGCCTTCTGCTGAAGGCGCCAGTACCTGTTTCCAGGGGTGTGAGTCATGAGCCTTCCGGCTTTGTCCACAGCCTGGTAAGCGCCGGCGAAGTAGATCGTGAGGGGAGCACAAGAGGTGCTCCCTAGCCTCGCTGCATCGGAACCCGAGCAGCACGAGGCATGGAACCCATGGACACGGCCAACGGCACCCGCTCCCCGCTCACGCGCTCGCTGGGACGCCAGGGGGCGGCTCTGATCGTGAGCGCGATCGTGCTCACGCTGCTGACGATCGTGGCGGTCGCGCTCGTGGTCGACGCGTTCTCCGCCTCAGCGGACGTCATCGTCGTGGCCCCGCTCCGCTGGTAGACCGGCTCCCCTGCAGCGCCCCACCGCGGGTCCACGACTTCAAGGCCATGCGACGCGGCTGACCGTCCGCGCTAGGGACGGATCGAGAAGGTGCCCTGCTGGGTGAAGTAGTGGCCGGGTACGGTGCACCCGAACTTCAGGCCGCCGATGTCCTCGGGCACGGTCCACTCGAGCTCTCGCACGCCGGTACCCCAGGTCGGGATACCCACCTCGGTGGTGGCGCTGGGAACGCTGAGCTCCTCGTCAGTGCCGATGTAGAAGTTGTGATCGAAGCCGGCGGTGTTGTCGACACGGAACAGGACGGTCTCGCCCGGCGTGACGGGGATGTCGGAGATCGGCACGCCATCCTGGAGCAACCGGAGGGCGGCATCCGACTCGATCTCGATGATCCGCGGCCCGGCGGCAGGCCCTGAGTCGGTCGGCGGCGCGTCGGTCGACGACGTCCCCGCGTCGCTGGCGCATGCGGCCAGTACGAGGGCCGTGGTGATCAGGACCAGGATCAGGCCTGGCGATGGTGTCTTCATGCGCTCCATACCTGCTGGGGAACGGGTGGCAGGTTGCCGCCGTACCCGGGATCGGGTCCGAGCTTCGGCCTATAGCGTACGACGAAGCGGGGACCACACCCGTCCGGAGGGTCCCGCCGATGCATGCGACGCAAACAGCGCGTTAGTGGCGCCGGCCCGACCCCGCTAGGACGTCTCTTCGGCCGTTGTCGCGTCGCCGGGCACGTCGATGGCGGCGAGGTGGTCGGCCAGCTGCTCCTCGTCGACCGGACCGATGTGCACGCGCTGGACCACGCCCTCGGCATCGATGAAGTAGCTCGTCGGCAGCCCGACGGGTCCGTACGCCTGCCAGACCGCGTCATCCGGGTCGGGCAGCATGACCCACTCGGCGCCGCTGTCGGCCACGAACCGGCGCGAGGCGTCGGGCTGGTCGTTGCGAGTGACGCCGAGGATCTCGAAGCCATCCGCCGCGTAGGCTGCGCGCGCTTCGGCGAAGACGGGGAACTCCTCGCGGCAGGGCGGGCACCAGCTGGCCCAGAAGTTGAGCAGCACCGGCCGGCCGGCGTAGTCGGACAGCGACACGACCTCACCCTCCAGGCTGGTGAGCGTGAAGTCCGGCGCGACCACGCCCTCGGTCACGAACCCCGCGGCCGGTGCTGCCGCGGGCGACGCCCCCACGGCCGGCGACCCGGCGGCGACCGGGGCTGCCGTTGACGCATCCGTCAAGCCGGGCTCTTCCCCGTCATCGGCGGCTTGCAGGAACACGACCGCGACGACGATCGCCGCCAGCAAGAGCACGGCGGCGATGACGGCCGAGCGCGAGGTGATGGCCGCGGTCGGCTCGGGCTGGGAGCCGGGGGGCTGTGCCGGCGGCTGTTCGGGGGTCTGCTCGCTCATCCT
This sequence comes from Chloroflexota bacterium, assembly GCA_050115215.1. GTDB lineage: Bacteria > Chloroflexota > Limnocylindria > Limnocylindrales > CSP1-4 > JAFMJV01. The sequence continues at coordinate 1,136 of JASFQX010000032.1, read as the reverse complement.
CCGACTGTACATCCGAGCGTGTCGACAGCCCATCCGCGCGACCTCGGCTACGCTGCGCGCGTGCAGCAGGCTCCCATCTCCCGTGCCCCAGTCGTGGTCGTCGTCGTCTTCGCCGTGGTCGCCACGGCGCTGGTCTTCATCGGCATGCAGCGGCCCGGCGAACCACCGCCCGAGGTCGAGATCGCCGTCGCGGGCACGCCGGAGCAGCCGCGCCCGGTGACGGTCATCATGCGCGACTACCGCTTCGACCCCACCCCCGTCGTGCTCGTTCCCGGCGAGACCGTCCGCTTCAACCTCTTCAACGCCGGTCTGGAGGTGCACGACTTCGTCATCGGCGACGCCGACGTCCAGGAGGCTTGGAGCATCGCCGACGCCGCGGCTACGCCGCCCAACCTGCTGGCCACGGCGCCGCCCGCGAGCGTGCCGCCCGGCACCGGCGGCCTGCGCGTGTTCCTCCGCTCGGGCGAGCAGGCCAGCGTGGACTACGACGTGCCCAGCGACGAACAGCTCTCGCTGCTGTGCCACATCCCGGGACACATCGAGAAGGGCATGGTCGGCCGCGTGGACCTGCGCGACATCACCATCAGCGCCTGAGTCGCACCTGGCGCCGGGCGCCACGCTCGAACGGTCCCGCCAAAACGGCGACATAGCGCACGTCCCAACCGGTCCATAGCGCCCACACGCGCCGAGGTCGCGGGAGTAGGATGGGCCTGCCACAGATGACACGAACCCGGGCTGGCCCCGGGGGAGAGAGCGAAGGAGCGCGTCAATGACCTACGTCATCGCCGAGCCGTGCGTCGATACGATGGACCAGGCCTGCGTGGCCGTCTGCCCCGTGGATTGCATCCACTTCGGCGCGTGTGAGCCAGAGTGTCCCGTCGCAGCCATCTTCCCCGAGGACTCCGTGCCCGAGGATCAGGCCCGCTACACCGAAGTCAACGCGCTCTGGTTCCAGGACAAGGACGCCGCTCGGGCCATCGTCAACGAGCTCAAGCCAGCCTGAGCCAGCCCGGGCAGGACCCGGGACCGCCGCGCTTCGAGTCCGACCCCACGTCCGACGTGGGGTCTGCTCCTGTCCGGCCGCTGGCGGCGCCGCCAGTCCGGCTGGCGACCGGGCTGCCCGTCCGGCCGCTCGA
>JASFQX010000031.1:0-9197 GCA_050115215.1 Chloroflexota bacterium | reverse complement strand
CTGGATGCCGTGTTCGCCAAAGGCTCCGCCCAGTGACTGGAAGGCGAGGTAGGTGGCGATGGCCGTGGCCACCAGGATGAACGAGACCGAGATGAGCCACGGGCGCGCCATGCGCCGGCCCACGAGGCCCGTCAGCAGGAAGCCCGCCAGCGGGATGCCCAGCACCAGCAGCACCAGCCAGTTCTCGAGCTCACCGCCTGGCGCCGGCGGCACGAAGAGCTCGCCGCCCTCCTCGGCGTTGAAGACCAGTTGCACCGCCGCCTACTCCTTCATCGACGCGTACTCGTCCACGAGCGGCGTCCTGCGGTTGCGGTAGATGGCGATGACGATGGCCAGACCCACCGTGGCCTCGCCCGCGGCCAGGGCGATGACGAAGAGGGCGATGGTCGAGAACTGGGCAGCGAAATCGGGCGTGAAGGCGCCGAAGGCGATGATGGCCAGGTTCACGGCGTTGAGCATGAGCTCGATGGACATGAGCATGGCGATGGCATTGCGCTTGGCCAGGAAGCCGAAGACGCCGGTGCCGAAGAGCAGGACCGAGAGGATGAGGTAGGCCTCGAGCGACTGGCTCATGCGCCCTCCTCCTCGTCGACCGCCCGCAGGGGGTTGTTGGTCTGGGGCATGTCGTCGTCGCGCTTGGCCAGGTAGAGCGCGCCGATGACGCCGGCCAGCAGCAGCACGCCCAGGGCCAGGAAGGCGAACATGTAGTCCTCGAAGAGGGTCAGCGCGACCTCGCGAGCCTCGGCCACCTGGATCTCGCCGGCCACGTCCCACTCGGTGAGCAGGATGGTCGTGGCCATGAGCAGGACGAGTGCGATCGCGGCCAGCGCGCCGGCCCACCACTGGCGGTTGAAGACGAGCCTGGCCGGACCGCGCTTGGACTGCGTGATCATGACCGCGAAGAGGATGAGCACTGCGATCGCGCCCACGTAGACCAGCACCTGGCTGATGGCCAGGAAGGCGCTGCCCAGCAGACCATAGATGCCGGCGAGGGCGGCGAAGGACAGGATGAGCCACAGCGCCGAGCGGATGATGTCCCGCCCCAGCACCACCAGCAGCGCGGAGCCCAGCATCACGCCGGCGAGCAGCAGGAAGATCAGGTCATCCCAGCGCCAGTCGAGATACGGAACCGTTGCCGGTAGCTCCACTCCCTCTCTCTCCCCCCTCCGACTACGTGTGGTGGACCGACGCGTCGCCGCCGCCGGTGGGCCCACCGGCTCCAGCGCCGGACTGGCCGTTGCCGGCGCCGGACTGGCCGTTGCCGGCGATGCCCGGCGGGAGCATCGGCAACAGCTTCCCGTGCGGGTAGTCACGGCCGCCAGCCTGGGCCCGGCTGAGCCAGTCGCGCTCGCTGCGCACGTAGCTGAGCTCGGTCGCGCGCTCCATGTCCGCGAGGGCCAGCAAGTCGATCTGCGGCTCCGCGCGCGTCTCGTGAGCCAGCTCGAAGTCCGGCCCGCAGCGCAAGGCGTCATAGGGGCAGGCGTCGACGCAGATGCCGCACAGGATGCAGCGCGATTCGTCCACGTCGTACCGCTCCAGCACCCGCGGCTTGGGCATGAGCGCGCCGGTGGGGCAGGTCTCGGCACAGCGGCCGCAGGAGACGCAGGGCGTGGTGTTGAGGCTCATGTCCAGCGGCGTGGTCACGAGCGTGTCGAAGCCGGTACGCATGAAGTCGTAGCAGGCGGCACCGACGACCTCGCGACAGACGTTGGCGCAGCGGCCGCAGTCGATGCAGCGTGACGGCTCACGCAGGATGAAGGCGTGGCTGTCGTCGCGGATGTAATCGTGGTTGGAGCCGGTGAAGCGGTTCTCGTTGACGCTGCGGAAGGAGAGCCCGGAGCGCTTGGGCTCGAGCGTCTGCAGGGTGGTGCCGTACTCGATGCCCTGGCGACGGAGATCGCAGTAGCCGATGGCCTCGCAGGTGCACTGCAGGCAGCGCGCGGACTCGGCCATGGCTTCCTGCTGCGTGTACGGGATCTCGTACTCGACGTAGGAGTCGTTGCGCTCGTCGGCCGGCATGGCCCGCAGGCGGATGCGCGGCTGCTTGACCTCGTCGGTGTAGGGCACGATGGAGAGGAACTCGGGCTGTGGCTCGGCCAGGGTCTGGCGCGTGCGGATCTCGTCGAGGTCCTGGCCCTGCAGGTAGGCGTCGATGGCGTAGCTGGCCCGGCGGCCCTCGGCGATGGCCTCCACCACCGTGGCCGCGCCGGTGCGCACATCGCCGGCGCCGAACACGCCCGCACGGCCGGTGCCGAAGGTGACCGCGTCGGCGTCGAGCCGCCAGCGCGCCGTCTTCTCGACGCCCTCGGCGCCGTTCCCCAGCCAGCCCAGGTCCGGGCCCTGGCCGATGGCCAGCAGCACGCGATCGCAGTCGATGACGAACTCGGTGCCCTCCACCGGCTGCGGGCGTCGGCGGCCGGAGGCGTCGGGCTCGCCCAGGGCCATGCGCTGGAACTCCACGCCGGTGACCTTGTCGTCCTTGTCCGTCAGCACACGTGTGGGCGAGGCCTGGAAGATGGCGCGGGCGCCCTCCTCGAGCATCTCGTGGACCTCGTCTGCGGCGGGCATGTCCTTCATGTCGCGGCGGTAGACGAGCGTGACCTCGGTACAGCCCTGCCGCACCGAGGTGCGTGAGCAGTCCATGGAGGTGAAGCCGCCGCCGACGACCACCACGCGCTTGCCCTCGTGGTCGGGGTAGGGCAGGCCGAGCGTGGCGATGCGCAGGTACTCCAGGCCATCGATGACCCCGTCGGCATCCTCGCCGGGGATGCCCAGCTTGTTGGTGTCGTAGCAGCCGATGGCCACCAGCACCGCGTCGTAGCCCTCGTTCTGGAGATCATCGATGGTGAAGTCCACTCCCAGCTCCACGCCCGTCACGAGCCTGGCGCCGAGGTCCCACACCGCCTGGTACTCGGCCTCCAGGATGCGCTCCTTGGGCAGCCGGTACTCGGGGATGCCGTAGCGCAGCATGCCGCCCGGATCGGGGTCGCGCTCGTAGACCGTGACCGCGTGACCGTTGAGCGAGAGGTAGTAGGCCGCCGACATGCCGGAGGGCCCGGAGCCGATGATGGCCACGCGCTTGCCGGTCGCCCGCTGCTGGTCGAAGGGCAGCGGCGCCTTGACGCCGTCGGCCTGGGCCTTCAGCACCTGGTCCCCGGCGTAGCGGTGGCTGTCGCGGATGGCGATGGCCTCCTCCACCTCATCCCGGCGGCAATGGTCCTCGCAGGGAGCGGGGCAGACCCGGCCCAGGACCGAGGGGAAGGGGATGGTGCGCTTGAAGACGCGTGCCGACTCGACGAAGTCACCCTCGGTGTTGGCCTTGAGGAAGCCCGGGATGTCGATGTGGCTGGGGCACTTGTTCTGGCAAGGCGGCAGGCAGTAGGCGTTGTGGTCGCTGAAGATGAGCTCGAGGTTGGTCTTGCGGATCTCGCGGAGCCGCGGCGTCTGAGTGCGCACGACCATGCCCTCCTCGGCCTCGCGCGAGCACGAGATGGGCGGCATGTCCTCGCCCTCGACCTCGACCACGCACATGCGGCAGGCGCCGAAGCCGGGCAGCTTGGGCTCGTAGCAGAGCGTGGGCACCTCGATGCCGTTGTCGCGGCAGACCTCGAGGATGGTCTGGCCCGCGCGGCCGGTGACCTGCACCCCGTCGATCTCGACCGTCAGCTCCGGCGCCACCTGCCGCCGCTGCGGCGCCTGGGTCGTGAGCAGGCGCTCGATGGTCTCGTCTCCGGCCGGCTGGGCCGGGACCTGGTCGCTGGTCTGGGGCAGGGTGTCGGTCATGAGGATGCGGCACCGGCTAGGGAGATTGGCTGGCACACGCCGGTCGGGCATTCGCCCCGCACGGCGTGTGCTTCGAACTCAGGCGCGAAGTATCGCATCACCGAGAGCAGGGGGTTGGCAGCGTCGCCCTCGAGGCCGCAGAGCGCGGCGTCGTGCACGTCGGCCGCGAGGTCGCGCAGCAGGCCCTCGTCGGTGGGGCGAGCGCGACCGGAGCAGACGGCCGCACCCAGCTCGGCCAGACGGCGCGTGCCGATGCGGCAGGGGATGGTCTTGCCGCAGGCGTTGTCGTTGAGGAACCGGGTCATGACCGCGGCCACGTCCACGAGGCAGGCGCCCTCGTCGAGCGCGAGCAGGGTGCCCGACCCGCCGACCACGCCGGCCTCGGCCAGGGCCCCGTAGGCCAGGGGCGTGTCGAGCGCGTCCGGCGGCAGGAAGCCGCCGGTCGGACCGCCGACCAGCACGGCCTTGAGCGCGTCCCGCGCGGAGCCCCCGGGACCATCGAGGACCTCGCGGATGGAGGCCCCCAGCGGCACCTCCACCACGCCCGGCTTGCGCACGACGCCACCCAGCTGGACCAGCGTCGTGCCGGGGTTCTCGGCCGTCCCCAGGGAGGCGTAGGCGCCGGCCCCGTGGCTCACGATCCAGGGCACGGCGGCCAGGGTCTTGACGTTGTTGACGACGGTGGGCTTGCCCCACAGGCCCGAGCGCGTGGGGTACGGCGGGCGCTGATCGGGCTGTGCCCGCGCGCCCTCGAGGGCCCGCAGCAGCACCGTCTCCTCGCCCACGACGAAGGAGCCGGTGACGGTGCGTACCTCGATCTCCAGGCTGCGACCAGCGGCGGAGCGGCCGATGTAGCCGCGCTCCTCGACCTCCTCGACGGCCGTGCGCAGCCGCTCGGCGGCTACGGGCGCCGCCGACGACACGGCGATGAAGGCCCGTTCGGCACCGATCACCCAGGCGGCCAGGGCCACACCCTCCACGACCGCATGCGGGTCGAGCTCCATGAGCGTGCGGTCGACCTGGGCACCGGGGTCGGCCTCGAAGCCGTTGGCCACGAGGTAGTGGGTGGGGTCCGGCTGGACGATGCAGTCGCGCCACTTGGCGCCGGTGGGGTAGCCGGCTCCGCCGCGCCCCCGCAGCCCCGACTCGCTGATGGTGTGCAGGACCACCTCCGGCGAGAGCTCGCGGGTCGCCCTGCGGAACGCCTCCCAGGCCCCGCCGGCCTCGGCCGCGGCGATGTCCGCGACCTCGCCCTTGGCAGCACGCGCCAGCAGCACCTGCGGCCAGCCGCGGGCCCCGGGCAGCAGCGGGAGGCTCATGCCACCTCACCCGCGGGCACGTTGGCTCGCAGGGCAGCGGCGATGGTGGCTGCGTCCTCGGCGCTCGACCTGGGCAGCGGCTCACCGTCGACCTCGACGTAGGCGCTGCCCTCGGAGGTGCCGCCGCACTGGGTCACGTCGAGGCGGACCGCGCCCTCGGGGCTGACCCCGCCGACATCGGTGCCGAGGTGCTGGCGGAAGGCCTCGAGCACCCGGCTGCCGCCGAGCAGCGTGCACTGCAGGCAGCGACAGACGCGCACGATATGCCCCACCGGCGGCTCGAAGTGGAGGTGCGGATAGGACGTGGCCATGCCGTAGAGCTCGGCGTAGTTGGCCCCGGTCTGGTGGGCCACGTGCTGCAGCGCCGCCACCGGCAGGTGGCCGTAGACGGCCTGCGCCTGCTCGAGCATGGCCAGCGCGCGAGCGGGCTTGTAGCCTTCGGCGACCAGGATCTCGTCGAGCGGACCGAGCTCGATGAGCTCGAAGGGATCGAAGGTGCGGTCGGGTACGGGTCGTCCCGAGCGTCGCAGCGCCGACTCCTCCCGCCGCTCGGCGTACTGCTCGGCAGCGCCCCAGTGCACGTGGTAGCGGTTGCGCGTGTCCACGCCGCCCATGTCGATGCACTCGATGGGACAGGCCGCGGCGCACTGGAAGCAGGTCTCGCACTTGAGCGCGCCCGCCTCGTCGTAGAGCAGGACCAGGCGGCCGCGATGATGCGGGCTGATCTCGTTGAGCTCTTCGGGGTAGCGCACGGTCAGGTTCGGCCGGAAGACCTGCCGCACGGCGAAGAGCATGCCTTTGACGATGGCCAGGCCGGGGATCCGGTCGGTCCTCACGACAGATACTCCCTGATGACGATGATGGCGCCGGCGGTGACGAAGATGTTGAGCAGGGCGGCCGGCATCAGCCACTTCCAGGCGAAGTTCATCATCTGGTCGATGCGCACACGCGGATAGGTCGCGCGCATGAGCACGAACAGCGCCACCAGCGCGAACGACTTGCCGAAGAAGACGAGCACGCCCAGCAGGGCCTCGAAGCTGAAGATGGCCCAGAAGCTGACGATGGCGCCGATCAGCAGGTTGGCCAGCACGAAGCCCACGACCAGCGACTTGATGATGCCCCAGCCGCTGTTGAGCATCCACAGCAGACCCGAGAGGATCAGCGTCAGCAGCGGCGGGACCAGCAGCGGGATGGCCAGCAGCAGCGGGCCGAGCGAGCCGGGGTCGATGTTGCTCATCTCGATGGGCGTCTCGATGCCGATGAACGAGAGCACGGGGTCGATGTCGATGCCCGTGTGGTAGCCGCCCAGGAAGAGGGTCACGGTCAGGGCCGAGAGGATGAAGACGTTGACGTACTCGGCGAAGAAGAAGAAGCCGAAGCGCATGCCGCTGTACTCGGTGGCGAAGCCGGCCACCAGCTCCGAGTCGGCCTCGGTGTAGTCGAAGGGCGTGCGGCCGGCCTCGGCCGTGGCCGCGATGAAGAAGATGATCAGCGCCAGCGGCTGCTGGAAGGCGTACCAGTTCCAGACCCAGCCAGCCTGGTCCTCCACGATCTGGCCGAGGTTGAGCGTGCCCGCCAGCAGCACCACGCCGAAGGCACCGAGGATGAGCGGCAGCTCGTAGCTGATGACCGCGGCCGCGGCGCGGATGCCACCCAGCAGCGAGTACTTGTTGAAGCTCGACCAGCCGGCCATCATCAGGCCCACCACGCCGATGCCCGAGGCGGCGAAGAAGTAGATCAGCCCCAGCTCCATGTAGTAGCCGGCCATGCCCGGGGCGAAGGGGATGACCAGCAGCGTCATGACCGAGGCCAGGAAGACCACCGCCGGCGCCAGGGTGTAGACCGGCACGTCCACGCCCCGCGGCGTGTAGTCCTCCTTGGAGAGGACCTTGAGGCCGGCCATGAGCGAGGCCAGCGAGCCCCAGGGACCGGTGCGGTCGGGGCCGACGCGCAGGTTCATCTGCGCTATGAGCTTGAGCTCCATGTAGATGATGACGAACGCAGCCGGGACGGTGAACAGGAGCACGCCCGTAGCGGCGGCGATGAAGCGCAGGATCTCGAGGTTGGCGTCACCGGTCTCGATGATCCAGTCGACGGCCAGCGGGCCGACGCCGGTGACCCACAGCAGGAAGAAGGCCAACGCGCCCGCCAGCACCACTGCCAGCAGCACCAGGATGACCTTGCCCAGGAGCGAGACACCAGCCGGAGCCGGGGTAGGAGCGCTGGCCGCGCTCACTTGTCGATCCCGCCCATGATGGGGTCCAGGCTGGCCATGATGGCCATGATGTCGGCCAGCAGGTGGCCCCGTGTCAGCGGCCCCACGGCCTGCAGGTTGAAGAACGAGGGGTCATGGATGCGGAAGCGGAAGGGTTGATCGGACCCGTCGCTGACGGCGTAGACCGCGTACTGGCCGCGCGGTGACTCGAGCGCCGCGAAGGCACGCCCCGGCGGGACACGCAGCAGGCGCGGCAGCTTGGCCATGACTGGGCCGTCGGGCATCTGGTGCAGGACCTGATCGATGATGCGCAGCGACTGCTTGATCTCGTCGACGTGCAGCAGGTAGCGCGCGTAGGAGTCGCCGTCCGTGCGCACCGGGATGTCGAACTCGAGCTCGGGGTAGACGCTGTAGGGGTGCGCTCGCCGCACGTCGTAGGGCACGCCCGTCGCTCGCAGGGGCGGTCCGGACATGCCGTACTGCAGCGCCATCTCGCGGCTGATCCGGCCCAGACCCTTGGTGCGGTTGACGAAGATCTCGTTCTCGTTCATGAGCGTGGTCTGGTCGTTGAGGCGCGCGCCTGCCCGGCTCATCCAGTCGCCGAGCCGGCTGAGGAAGTCGTGGTTGAGGTCTCCGTTGACGCCGCCGATGCGCATGTAGTTGAAGAGCAGCTTCTGGCCGGTGAGCGCGGCCAGCAGCTCCACGATCTCGTCACGCTCGCCGAAGCCGTAGAGGATGGGCGTGAGGCCCCCCAAGTCGAGCGCCAGCCAGCCGATGAAGAGGGCATGGCTGCTGATGCGGTTGAGCTCCCAGGCCAGCACGCGGATGTACTCGGCCCGGCGCGGGACCTCCAGCTCCAGCAGGCGCTCGGCGCTGAGCACCGGCAGCGACTCGCTGAACATCGAGGCCGCGTACTCGAGGGGATCGGTGTTGCTGATGGCGTGGTGCCAGTCGCCGTGCTCGCAGATCTTCTCCACGCCCCGATGGAGGTAGCCCATGACCGGGTCGAGATCGACGATCTTCTCGCCGTCGATCTTGAGCACCACGCGCAGCACGCCGTGGGTCGAGGGGTGCTGCGGGCCCAGGTTGATGAACATCTCGCCGTCGCCCAGCTGGTAGAACTCGGCCTCGCGCTCGGTGCGCGGCTCGAGCGGCGGGATGGCGTCATAGATGGTGGCCGGCGTCTGGACCAGGACCTCGGGATCGTCCAGTGAGCGGACCTGCTCTCGCCCGCTGGTCATGCCGGTTCCTCGCCGCTCTCGAGCGCCCCGGGTTCGCGGGCGCGACGGGCCGCCAGCGCCAGCAGCTCGCCGTCGGGGCCCAGGACCGCGCCGGCGCCCGCGCTGGTGCGGATGACCGGCTGCTGGCGGGTGTCGGCGGGGGCCACGGGCTGTTCCATGGGCCGGATGCCGTGGCCGGGAGCGCGGGAGGCGTCATCGGCCAGGGCGAAGTCCTTGCGTAGCGGGAACGAGCGGTACTCGGGCGGCATGTAGATGCGGCGCAGGTCGCGGTTGCCCTCGAACTCGATGCCGAACATGTCGTAGGCCTCGCGCTCGGCCCACTCCGCACCCGGCCACAGCTGGACCACCGAGGGCACGCGCGGGTCTTCTCGCGAGAGCCCGTCCGCGATGACGCGAACCCAGTCGCTGCTCAAGGGGCTCCAGAGGTGGTACACGACCTGCATGGTGACGCCGGTATCGACGCCGCAGAGGTCGGCCAGCAGCTCGAAGCGCAGATCGCCGTCCTCGCGCAGCGTGCGCAGGACGTCGGTCAGCTCGCGCGGCCGGACGACGATCTCGATGGTGTCGCCCATGACCTCCGCAGGCACGACCACACGATCGCCGAGGCGCTCGTCGATCATGGCCAGCATGCGCGTGTCC
>JASFQX010000030.1:0-9214 GCA_050115215.1 Chloroflexota bacterium | reverse complement strand
CCGTCGAAGAGGCCATCCACTGGGACGAATGGTGAGTCCACCGGCCCGGTCGCGATCCGACCACTCGCGGCCGCTCAGCGTAGGGCTCGAGCGCTGTCGGCCTTCTGCTACCGCCCGAGAGCCCCGCTCTGTCCCCTATCCACGCACGAACCGCGGCGGCCTCTAGCGCAGCGGTAGCGCACATACTCTGAGAGCCTTTCAGGCTCGAGCGGCGAAGGCTTCGGGGTCCCACGCACGATGGCTAGAGCGGTGAAGGCGTCGATCATCGTGCGGTTCGCGGGCGTGACTCGCCGCCGACAGTAGCGGCGCGGACGCGCCTGGCACGCCGCCCGTCAAAAAGCCAGCATCGCGATGGTGAGTGGCAGTCGTCCTCTGGTGTGCGACTGCGGGACCCTATCCAGTCCCGGATGCTGAGCCATCAACGGGCTTTGCGCTCAGAGCGGCTTTGGACCCATCGCAGCGCCGGTGTCACCAGCCTTCGCGCCAGCAGCAGGCCATTCGGCGGGCTGGTGGCGATGCGCATAGTCCGGCAGGGGGTCGGATGCTCTGTACCGCGTGCGGACCTGTCGCGCGACCGAGTGTCGGAGGGCCCGGGCCGCGGCCGGATACGCGCGTTGGAGTGTCCCCCCGAGTGGCTGGGCTTGAGCGGCGGCCTGAGCTGCGTTGACACCGTGCAGCGAGAGGTCCACCGGTGTGGTTCTGCGCTGCAGTCGACCTCTGCGGCCTCATCGGCGACCGCGCGTATCAGCGCGGCAGGGACCTCACAGCAGCGCTCCATGCCTTGTGCGCCGAGCTGGGTGACTGATCGGCCACGATCCGTCCTGTTCGCTTCGCGCGGGTGGGCACGCCATGCCCTGACCCGCGCAGGCTTCAGGCTTGGGCCAGGTGCCGTACCTCCGGTCCGCCGGGATCGAGGTGGGGGAGGCCGCGCACGGTGGCGAAGGCCCGATCGGCGCTGACCAGCGCGTCGGCTCCCGACAACATCGCCGCGGCGGCGAGGACGGCGTCGAACATGCCGACCTCCTCGTGCTCCTCGAAGAGCCGGAGCCCGAGCGCGAGCTCCGCGTCGCCGGGCCTGATGAGCGGGCCGAGGAGCCGTAGCAGCTCCCGGCCGCGCTCGGCAGCGTCACGACGGTCGCGCCGGCGCGCTCGAACGTGGACGAACTCCTGGACGACCTCGACGGTCGTTGTCGCCTCGAGCCGCTCCTCCGCGATGGCCTCGATGAGACGTCGACACGGCTCCCGGAGCGGATGCGCTTCGCCGACGGCGTAGACGAGCACCGTCGTATCGAGGACGATCACGCTCGGCGTCCGCGGAGCTCGTCAAGCTCAGCGAGCAGGTCCTCCACACTCCCGACCTCCATCGGGGCTGCAGCGAGGAAGCGGCGACCGGCGGTGCCTCGGTCCAGTGCCGGTGACCCAAGGTCGCGGTCGATGGCCTCACGTACGACCGTCGCGACCGACACGTGCCGCCTCCGCGCCGCTGCCTCGAGTCGGCGGTAGCGCGCGTCGTCAAGCAGCACTTGGAGCCTCCGCGTCAACATGCTCCTACTGTAGCATGCACCGGTCTGAGCACATCACCATAGGGACCTCGTCAGGGCATCCGATCCATCGCTACCGCCCGCTGGCGTGTCCGACGCGGTGGTGGCCGGCTCGCTCACCTGACCGTCGCGGGGGAGCGATCCCATCGCCATCAGCCAGAAGCGATGAGACCGCTGGCCCGGATGCCGTCGATGATGATGCTGACGCCGAACCCGGCAAGGAGGACGCCGAGGACGCGACCGGCGATGGACCAGACCGCCCTCGGGATGACCTGCTCCCACTGCGCCTCGACGAGGAACACCGCCAGGTTGACCAGCATCACCACGAGGATGGCCGCGACGAGGCTGACGGCAGACGTATCCGATACCTCCGCCTGGACGCTGAGGGCCACCAGCGCCGCGATGGCCGGTGGCGCGATGAGGAGCGGGACCGCGAGTGGGTAGGCAGCCAGGCCCCAGGCACGAGCGCTGAGGGCACCTGTGCGGCATGCTGCGGCTGGCTTGTGATGCCGTCAGCAAGTGCCAGCATCTGGCAATGGCATCCACGCGCGGCACGTTCACCATCGACCGGGCGCTGGCCGAGCGCGCGCGCCGACTCGGGATCAACGTCTCCGCCGCCGCACGGGAGGGCGTTGAAGCGGCCGTTCGAGCGGCATTGGCGCGAGCCGACCGAGATGCCTACCGCCGACGTCCCGAGCGACCCGATCCGTTCTGGTCCGAGGTCGAGGCGTGGACCGAGGAGTGACGCGTGGCGAGATCTGGTTCGCGGAGGTCGATCGCAAGCGGCGGCCCGTGCTCGTGTTGACCCGGCCCGAGGTCATCGACGTGCGCGCACTCGTGACCGTGGCGGAGGTAGCCACTACGATCCGCGGTATCGCAGCCGAGGTCGAGCTCGACCACGAGGGGGCTGGCCTCGATAGGCCATCGGTCGTCAACTGCGACGGACTGCACACGATCACCAAGGCGTCGCTGACGACGTACGCCGGCTCGGTCAACGAGGCCACGATGGAGCGTGTCTGTTCGGCTGTCGGCTACGCCCTGGGCTGCTGAGGGATCGAGGCCGCGGTTCGCGGGCGTAGCCGACCCGTTACTGCTCATCGACGCCGTCGGGGCGGACACCAGAACGCCGCGGAGGTCCCAGCTTCTGGCCTGATGCGACGGAGCAACTCGCTGCTCGATGAGCTGGAGGATCCTGGCCAGCGATGGTCAGCGGTAGCGCCTCCGGCGACGATTCTTCGATGCAGTCGCTACCATCGGGCGATGGCGAGCATCGAGCCGGATCCGGCAAAGGTCCGCCTCGAACAGACATTCGACCTGTTCGAGGCCGGGGTCTCGATGAAGCGTGCGGCGCTTCGACGCGAGCACCCAGATGCTGATGAGGAGGAGATCGCGAGGCGGCTCCGCGCGTGGCTCAGGACACGGCCGGGAGCTCGCTATGGAGATGCCGCAGGTCGCCCGCGGTCGCTCGAGACACCCAGGTGAGCGCTCTTGCAGAGGCCTTCGCATCGCTCCTCGCACGCCTGACCGAGGAGCGCGCTCGGTTCGCCCTTGTCGGTGGGCTGGCGGTGTCCGTCCGGACCGAACCCCGCTTCACGCGCGACGCTGATGTCTGTGTCGCGGTGGGCAGCGACAACGAGGCCGAGGGGCTCGTGGGCGCCCTGCGTGCGACCGGCTACCAGGTGGTCTCCATCGTCGAGCAGGAAGTGACCGGGCGGATCGCATCGGTGCGATTGGCCGCCGAGCGTGACCGCGATGACGGCGTCGTCCTGGATCTGCTCTTCGCATCGTCGGGCGTAGAGCACGAGGTCGTCGAGACGGCCGATGACCTGGAGGTCTTCGACGGAGTATGGGCGCCGGTCGCTTCGATCGCTGCCCTGATCGCCCTCAAGGTGCTGGCCCGGGATGACGCCCTGCGCCCGCAGGATCGGGTCGACCTGGTGGCGCTCATGCGCGTGGCGTCCGCTTCGGACGTGTCCGCGGCATACGACCTCTGCCGCCTCATCGGCGACCGCGGGTATCAGCGCGGCAGGGACCTCACGGGAGCGCTCGATGCCTTGCGCGCCGAGCTCCATGACTGATCGGCCTGCATCCGTCCAGTAACCACGCAGGCCCGAGCCCAGGGTCAGCCTCTGCCGCCGCTTTGCGCCGCCTCACGGTGGTCGTACAGGGTAGGGACCCGTTCCCCGGGTCCGGGTACGTCCAGCGACTCGTGGATGAACGTCTCCATCCCGAGCACCCGGTAGAAGCTCTGCTTGTGCCCGAACCCGGTGACCGACTCGGCCTCATCGGGGTCTGCAGGCAGGTCACCGCTCCAGACCATCAGGCCGCCGTTGTCCAGGTCGACGCGGCGGATCCCGAGCTGGTCGAACGTCTTGCGCCTCCATCTCTGGACGTACGCAGGACCGAAGAGGTTCACCCACCAGACGTCTTCCACCCAGCGATCCCAGATCGAGTACGTCAGATCGTCCCATGGAGGGATCCACCGTCGACCTTCATCCGCTGCTCTGCCGTGCAGCGCGATCATCCTGTTGCGTACCGCCGCCGCATCTAGCTTGCCGTAGAACCCCTGAACCGCCACGAAGAGATCGCCCGCGAGCTTGGCTACCGCGTCCGCAGTCCCCGGGTCTTGCGTGAGCGTGCGCAATGGGAGGTTGAACTGCACTGTGTGAGTGCGCGGATCGGTGTCCAGCCGCGTGTCCGAGTAGATGAGCACGTCACCCCACAGATCGACCTCAGGCCGTTCGAACTTGATCCAGACATCATCCGGGTCTCCCCCATGCGTCGCTGCCTCCACCAGGCCGGCCATCCCCGCCGGACCAAGCTTCCTCATCGGCCCCGACGGTGCTCCGCGCATCGGAGCAAGCGACCCCGCAGCGTCGAGGACCGCGGCGACCGCAGCCGCGATGGTCCACACGGGTGCTACGGAGACCGACTCGAGCTGACAGAAGAGTCTGTCGTCGGCGCGGTCAGGCAACGAGGGAGCGATCGAACCCATCAGCCGGGGTGACAGCCAACGATCGCGACGGCGCCGCGACCAACGGCCCTGGCCAGGGGGCGTGAGATCCTGGTGCCGGCCCGGACCACCGGGATCGCCCGTCCGCTGCGGCTCGACGCTCGAGCGATCTGGCCCTCGATCTGCCTTGTGCGGCCCGGACATTGCATGATGTCATCCTCGATGGTGTCGAGCTCGCGGACGGAGTCCGCGACCCGGTCCCGGCAGTCGGTCGTGTACGGGGCCTGAGGAGCGAGCTGGTCCACTTGCTGCCCACCGGATAGCTTCTCGGCGGATTGTCCCATGCGATTCGCGAGCGACTTGGCGATGGCCGACCGGGGCCCCGGCGACGACGTCGGTGAACTCGGCCAGGCGCTGCGCGACCGCGCCCTGCTGGCTCAGCAGCTGGCCGAACTCCGCCTCGATGAGGTCATAGGCGCGATGCTGCGTGGCGGGGATGGCGAGGACTAGGAGAGCACTGATGCCTCGCCCACCGTCACCGGCGCCGACCCCTGCCTCCTCCGCCGGCCTGATGACGGTCCCGATGGCACTTGTGGCGCGGCCTCCATGGTCACACCGTGACTCTGGCTCTCGGAGGTACGCCAGCGATGCCTGATCCCAATGCCTCGGTGCGCGACACGCCCGGCGATCCCGATGGCAGCCAGCCCGTCTCGGGCAACGCCATCGGTCCGGACGCTCCGATCATGGAGATCATGCGCACCACTTGCGCCATGCGTCACCTGGCGCCCGAACCGGTGCCGGCGGACCTGCTGCAGACCATCATCGAGGCTGCTACCTGGGCGCCGTCGGGAGGCAATTGGCAACCGGCTGCGTTCGTGGTGGTCACCGATCGAGCGACGATGGCTGCGCTTGCCGATCTCTGGGGGCGAGTCATCGATGACTTCCGACTCATCGCCGAGTGCGCGGGATTGGCCGGCCGGCCGGACGCCTCGCCGCGGGGGGCGCAGGCTTCGATCGATCACTTGCGCGCGCACTTCTCGGAGACGCCGGCGCTCATCGTCATCTGCGAGGACCCAGGGGCGATCGGGATCGGTCGCGGCGGTCTGGCGGTCATGTGGGGGCTCGTACGCCGGGGCGGGTTCAGGCGAGCCTTCCGCCTCCTGTTCGCCAGGCCCCGGTTCATTCGCAGCGAAGGTGCCTCCTACTACCCCGCCGCCGAGAACCTGCTCCTCGCAGCTCGCGCTCACGGGCTGGCTGCAGGCCTCACCACCTGGCACCTCCTGGCCGAGGAGGAGTTCAAGAGGGCCATCGGCATCCCGCGGGATGTGCGCACCTGGGCCATCATCCCGGTCGGCTACTCGAAGAGGCCATCCACTGGGACGAATGGTGAGTCCACCGGCCCGGTCGCGATCCGACCACTCGCGGCCGCTCAGCGTAGGGCTCGAGCGCTGTCGGCCTTCTGCTACCGCCCGACCTTGACGACGCACGATCGTCGGGCTCACTCGACAAGGCGCAGCGTGCCCGGCAGGTCCATGCGCCTGAGCCGACGCACCATGAGCAGGGGAGCGAGGCCAACGACCACGACGCCCACAAGCACGGCGATCGCCACCGTCATCGGCGCGACGGAGACCAGGATCCCCAGGTCCGGCATCGTGTTCGGCAGCTCGACCTCGATGATCCAGTTCAGCACCAGCACGCCGACGGCGAGCCCGACGAGCGTCCCGCCCACCCCGAGCAGGACGTTCTCGACGACCTCCATCCCGAGCACCCGGCGGACCGGCAACCCGAAGCCCAGCATCGTGGCATGCTCCCGTGCGCGCTCATCGTTCGCGATGCTCGCGGAGTTGAAGGCGACCAGGAGCGCCATCAGCAGCGCCACGCCCTGAATGAGCACCAGGATGTCGGTGAACTCCTCGACGAGATCGCGGTACACGCGTGCCACCTGGGCGACCGGCTGCACCGACGTGACGCCCGGCTGCCCGAACAGGGCCCGAGCGACGTCATCTTCGGATGCGCCTTCAGCCGGCACGACGTCGACGATATTCACCAGGCCAGCGGCGCCCATGAGATCGGCATCGGCGATGTCGAGATAGGCGATGGTGCGGATCGGGTTCGGATGGAACCCGCTGACGACCACCTCCGTCTCGACCATCTCGACCGTGGTCGGCCCGGACCGCCGAGGGTGCGTGAGGCGGACGACGTCCCCGAGCCCTATGCCCAGGTCGGACGCGGCTTCCTCCGCCAGGAGGATGCCTCCGGGCCCATCGCCAGTCCTCTCGGGTGTGTGACCCTGCGATACGGGCGGCGCCCACCCTGTCGATGTGTCCGAGAGATCGACGAGCTGGATGAGCACGTCGAGGTCACGCCCCTTGGCAGCCACGTGGCCACCGACGCGCAGGCCCGCCGTGGCCGACGCGACCGCTGGCTCATCGCGCACGACTCGTTCCACCACGTCGAGCGGGACGAAGCCGGCCAGCTCGACGATGAGCCGGTCGGACCGCTGGCCAAGCAGGGCTGTTTCACCCCGCTCGATCGTCGCCTCGAAGCTGTCGACCATCGAGGACATCGCGACGAGGACCCCGATGGCGGCGCCGATACCGAGAGACGTCAGGACGCTGCGGCGCGGCGAGCGCAGGATGTTGCGGAACGGCGTGCGTGCGATGGTCCCGGACGGCAGCGGAAGGCGCGAGGCCAGGGCCGCCAGACCGGCGCTCCGGACCGATCGTGGACCCGCGTGGATGGCCTCGACCGGCGGCATGCGGATCGCTCGCCGCACCGGCAGGAGGGTTGCCACGAACGGCACCAGGAAACCGACGGTGGCGGCCGTGATGAACGGACCCGGCAGCAGCGGCGCCTCGAAGACCGGCATCGGGAGGAAGCGTTCGAGCAACGCGAGGATGCCCACATTCAGCAGCATGCCGACCACGATGCCGAGCGCCACGCCCGCCAGCGCGATGCCCGCGCCCATCATCACCGGCCGCAGCGCGAGCTCACGGTCGCCCAGGCCGAGGGCCATGCCGATGCCGATCTGGCGGCGCTGCGCATCGACGATGCGACTCGTCAGGTTGTACGTGGCGAGTGCGGCACCGCCGAGGATGATGAGGGCGAACATGAGGAAGAAGCGTTCATCCGCGTCGATATCCTGGGTCAGCATCCGGTAGGCGGGGTCATCCTCGCGCTGGTGGATGACGATCCCGACGCCCGGCATGGCCTCAGCGGCGGCACGCTCGAGGTCGGCGGCTACGTCTGCGGCATCGGCGTCGGGCGTGATGCGGATGACGAGCTCGTTGACCTGACCTTCGAGCCCGGTGAGCGCCTGCGCCGTCCCGAGCCCGGCGAAGACGCCGGCGTAGTCCGACTCGCTGAAGAGCGCGCCGTCGTCGGTGGCCACGATGAGCATCTCGGGCGTCGTTGCCTGTCCCACGTAGTCGACCGTCTGACCAGCGACCTTGACGGTCCCGACCTCGGGAAGCTCGTGGAACCGCGCGAAGCGGTACTCGAGCAGGACGGTGTCGGTGCCGTCGTCCATGGGCGCGAGCGCGCGGCCGACGTCTGGTTCGACGCGGTCGACGGGCGGCCCGTCGTCGGCAAGCTCGAGGCCCACCAGGACGCCCGGAACGAGGATGACGCGGTCAGCGGTCGAGGCATCGACAGACACGGGCACTACGAGACGCTCGGAGGCGTCTGCGATCACAGACGGTTCGTCGAGCATTCGGACCAGGGAATGGAACCTCCCGGTGTGTACGGAGGCGCCTTCACCGAGCGCGACGCGCAGATCATGCATCCGCAGCAGTTCGAGACTGGCTGTGACGGCCTCGCGCCGCCAGGTGGTCATGGAGGCCATCCCCGCGAACGCACCCGTCCCCAGCGCGATGACCAGCGCGATGGCCAGGACCAGCACCCATCGCTGCCGCAGGTCGCGCAGCGACCAGTGCAGCCAGAAGCGAGCCTTCTTCATCGTTGTCACCAGTGGAGCTCGACGACGTCGGCGCGTCCGCCTCGGGGCGGGCCGTCGCTCACGACGTGGCCACTGCTCAGTTCGACGACGCGGTCGGCCATGCGGCTGATCTCGCGGTTGTGTGTGACCACCAGCACAGCGCGGCCGTCGTCGGCCTGGCGTTGCAGGAGCCTCAGGATGGCCACGCCGGTCCGGAAGTCGAGCTCGCCGGTCGGCTCGTCTGCGAGCAGGACCGGGTTCTGGGTGGCGAGGGCACGGGCGATCGCCACTCGCTGTTGCTCGCCGCCGGACAACGCCGCCGGGAAGTGCTCGGCGCGATCTGCGAGGCCGACGTCCTGGAGCAGTCGGCGCGCGATGGCCTCGGCACCGGCCCGGCCGACCACGTCGGCACCGAAGCGGACGTTCTCCAAGGCCGTCAGGCTCGGGAAGAGGTTGAACGCCTGGAAGATGAAGGCCACGGTGTCGCGCCGGATGGCGGAGCGCTCCGCGGGCGATGCTCCACCGAGCTCGCGCCCGTGGATGCGGATGCTTCCCGCCGAAGGGGTGTCAAGGGCGCCGATGAGGTTCAGGAGGGTCGTCTTGCCGCTGCCGGACGGGCCGAGCACGACGACGAACTCGCCCGGTCGGACCTCGAGGTCGACATCGGCGAGGGCCTCCACGACCGCGTCGCCGACGGTGAAGCGTCGGGCGACGCCCTGGAGGGCAACGACGGGCGTGGATCCTGGCCCCGAGTAGGGCGCAGGGGAATCGAGATCGACGAGG
>JASFQX010000029.1:0-9233 GCA_050115215.1 Chloroflexota bacterium | reverse complement strand
TCGTGCTCTTCCGTCCGGAGCTCATCGCCGGGCCCGGCTGTCGCGAGTTCGACCTCGGCTACCTGGCCGCCTTCCGGCCGGCGGACCCGCGCGTGTCGCCCCGGATCGCCGGCGGCAGCGGACTCGCGATCGAGATCGCGCCGGTGCTGGCCGAGCTGGGACGCATCTGGCGCGGCCACGAGCGCTCCGAGCAGCAGCTGGCCGATGCCAAGCTGCGCGAGGCGCTGGCCCTGGTCAATCGCCGCCGGCGGTCCCGGCAGAAGGTGATCGGCTCCCGCACCGCTGCCACCAGCCGCGACCTCATCCGTCCCGTGCTGGCCTATGTCGACGAGCATTGCCGCGAGCCGATCACGCTCGAGCAAGTGGCGGCGGTGGTCCACGTCAGCCCCTCGCGCGTGCGACACGTGTTCAAGGAGGTCACCGGCGTCGGCTTCAAGGAGTACGTGACGCAGCTGCGCGTGACCGAAGCCAAGCGCCTGCTCGTCTCGACCGACCTCTCCGTGGCCGAGGTGGCGCAGGCGGTCAGCTACACCAACCTGAGCCAGTTCTACAAGGTCTTCGACCGCACGACCTCGATGTCGCCCGCGGACTACCGCCGCTACTACACGCCGGCCCAGGCCGACGCCCGGACGGCTCAGGCCTTGTGACGCTCCTTCAGCGCATCGATGACCACCGATGGGGGCAGGCCACGCTCGGCGCAGAGCACCAGCGAGTGGTAGAGCAGATCAGCCAGCTCGCCGGCCAGCTCATCGTGCGGCCGGCCGGCGCCTGAGCGCTCGGCGAAGTCGTCGTCCTTGGCGGCCATGACGACCTCGTTGGCCTCCTCGCTGACCTTGCGCGCGACAGCGTCGACGCCTCCCGTCAGCAGCCTGCTCGTGTAGGAGCCCTCTGGGCGGGTGCGTGCCCGCTCCTCGACGACGGCCCACAGCCGCTCGAGCCAGGCGAAGTCCTGCGCGGCCGGGGAGTCGAGGCCGGCTTCGGCAGCAGCCCTACGCTCGGCAGCGGCCTCGGGCTCTGCGCCCGTGTCCGGCTCGTCGTCCGACATAGGCTCACGGTCGAAGCAGGAGCGCGCCTCGGTGTGGCAGGTGGGGCCGGCCGGCCGAGCCCTGATGAGCACCGCATCACCATCGCAGTCGAGCTCCATCGAGATCACCGCCAGCGTGTTGCCGCTGCTCTCGCCCTTCTTCCAGAGGGCGTCGCGTGAGCGCGAGTGGAAGTGCGCTTCGCCCGTCGCGAGCGTAGCCGCGAGGGCCTCGGCATCCTGCCAGGCCACCATCAGCACGCGCCCGTCGTCGGCGTCCTGGACGACCGCGGCCACCAGCCCGTCGGGCCCGTAGCGCACCGCGGTCGGCTCCAGGGGGCGCGGGTCACGGGTGCCCATCAGGCCATGTCCTCGGTCAGGCGCACGGGCACGCCGGCGGCGGCCATGTCGGCCTTGACCGCAGCGATGGAGTGGATGTCGCGGTGGAAGATCGAGGCGGCCAGCACGGCGTCGGCATTGCCCTCGGACACGGCCGCGGTCATGTGGGCCGGGGTGCCGGCACCACCGGAGGCGATGACCGGCACGTGGACCCGTCCGGTCACGGTGCGCAGCAGCTCGATGTCGAACCCTTCCTGGGTGCCGTCGCGGTCGATGGAGGTGAGCAGCACCTCGCCGGCGCCGTTCTCCACGCAGCGGTCGATCCACTCGATGGCATCGAGGCCGGTCGGCGTTCGCCCGCCCTGCACGACCACCTCCCAGCGGCCGGGCTGCCCGGGCACCGCGCGCGCATCGACGCTGATGACCACGCACTGGCTGCCGAAGCGGCGGGCGCAGGTCCGGACCAGGTCGGGATCGTCGACGGCGGCGGTGTTGACCGCGACCTTGTCGGCCCCGGCGCGGAGCACGTCCCGCATCTCCCGCGCGGAACGCACGCCGCCACCCACGCTCAGCGGCACGAAGACCTGGCTGGCCGTGCGCTCGACGATGTCGAGCAGCGTGCCCCGGCCCTCGGGTGCGGCGGTGATGTCGAGGAAGCAGATCTCGTCGGCCCCGGCCTCCGCGTAGCGCCTGGCCAGCTCGGGCGGATCGCCCTCGTCGGTGAGGTCGACGAAGCGCACGCCCTTGACCACGCGTCCGTCCTTCACGTCGAGGCAGGGGATGACCCGTCGCAGCAGCATCAGGCGTGCACCTCGGCGGGCGCCGGGCGGTCGGCGGCGATGAGCCCGAGCGTGTTCTGCAGCATGCGCAGGCCGTCGGCTCCCGAACGCTCGGGGTGGAACTGGAAGCCCAGGATCCGACCGCTGGCCACCAGGCTGGCGAAGCGTCCGCCGTGTTCGGTGCGGCTGACGATGATGCCGGGATCGGCCGGCACGGGCACGTAGCTGTGCACGAAGTAGGCGGGGGTGCCGTCGGGCAGGCCCTCGAGCACCGGGTGCGGCCGCTCGATCTCGAGCCGGTTCCAGCCGATGTGGGGCAGGCTCGGGGCATCGGGGATGATCTCCACGGTGCCCTCGAGCAGGCCCAGCATCTGCGCGCCGTCCTCCCGGCTGATGTCGAACAGCAGCTGCAGCCCGAGGCAGATGCCCACGAACCAGGTCCCGGCGTGCACGCGCTCGGTGATGGGCTCGACGAGCCCCTGGCGGTGCAGGCGAGACATGGCCGGCTCGCTCGCCCCCACGCCGGGCACGAGGATGACCTCTGCGCCCTCCAGCTGGTCCGGCGCCTCGGCCACACGCACGTCCGCGCCCAGCTGCAGCAGCGCGTTGCGGATGGAAACGAGGTTGCCCGCGCCGTAGTCGACGACGGCGACGCGGATAGGCTCGCTCACCGGTCCGAGCCCTCGACTTCGAGCGCGCCCTTGGTGGAGGCCACGCCGGTCCGGCGCGGGTCAGGCGTCACGGCCATGCGTAGCGCGCGGGCAAGGGCCTTGAAGGCGGCCTCGGCCAGATGGTGGTCGTTGCGACCCCGGGCCTCGAGGTGCAGGGTGGTGCCGCTGGCCTGGGCGAACGAGTAGAGCGCGTGCTCCACCATCTGGGTCGAGAGCTCGCCCATGCGGTCGGCGCGGAAGGGCAGGTCGATGACCGCGTACGGCCGGCCCGAGAGGTCGAGCGCGCACTGCGCCAGCGACTCGTCCATGGGCACGCGCGCGGCCCCGAAACGGGTGATGCCGGCGCGGTCGCCGAGGGCGTCGCTGATGGCACCGCCGAGCGCCAAGGCCACGTCCTCGACGGTGTGGTGATCGTCGATCTCGATGTCGCCCACGGCGCTGATCTCGATGTCGATGAGCGAGTGATGGGCCAGCGAGCTCAGGAGGTGATCGTAGAAGCCGACCCCGGTAGCGACCGTCGCCTCGCCGCTGCCGTCGAGGTCGACGCTGACCGCGATGCGTGTCTCCTTCGTCTCGCGGACCCGTTCGCCGCGTCGGGGCTCGCTCATCTCGTCCTCCGTTCCGACCATGACCTGATGACCTCGAGGAATCGCTCGTTCTGCTCGCGGTCTCGCACCGTGAAGCGCAGGTGCCCCGCCAGCGGGTGATCGGGTCCGAACGTGCGCACGACGATGCCGCCCCGCAGCAGGGTCTCGTTGAGCTCGTCCGCGTCCGACGGCGCGCCGATGCGGCAGAGCAGGAAGTTGGTCACGCTGGGCACCGGCGGCAGGCCGGCCTGGGCCAGCTGCCCGGCCAGCCACTCGCGCTCCTCGCCGAGCGCCGTCGCGTTGGCGGCGGCGATCCCTGGTCGGCGCAGGGCGCGCGCGCCGGCCTTGGCCGAGAGCGTGCTCAGCGAGCCGGGCGGACGCACGCGCTCCAGCTGCTCGATGGTGCGACGCGCGGCCACGGCATAGCCGACCCGCAGGCCCGTGAGCGCGAAGGCCTTCGACAGCGTGCGCACGACGATGAGCGCCGGGTAGCGCTCGCGCAGCTCCACCAGCGAGCCGGGATGGAACTCGATGTAGGCCTCGTCCACGACGACGGCAGGCCCACCGCCGGGCAGCGCCGCGCCGGCGTCGAGCAGCGCCACCAGGTCCGCCCGCGACTCGGGGGTCCCGGTGGGGTTGTTGGGCGCGCACAGCCACACGGCCGCGGCCTGCGGCAGGGCCGCGGTCACGGCCGGCACGTCGAGTGCGTAGCCGGCGTCCGCACCCAGGCGGGGGATGCTGGCCAGGGTGGCCCCGCGCTGGCCGGTCAGCACCGCGTACATCGAGTACGTCGGCACCGGCACGACCGAGGTCAGGCCCGGCGCCAGGTACGTCTTGGCGATGATGTCGAGGACCTCGTCCGCGCCGCAGCCGACGAGAATCTCCTCGGGGCGGGCGCCGACGTAGGCGGCCGCGGCCTCGGCCAGCTCGGCGTAGGTCGAGTCGGGGTACTCGTGCAGCGGCGGATCCCAGGGACCTGCGAGCACGTCCGGCAGGTATGAGAGCACCGCCGGGCTGGTGTTGGTGTCGAAGCGCAGGATGTCGGAGGGGTCCAACCCGTAGCGTGCCGCGATGACCCGGTTGGGCGGTTCCCAGGTGTAGACGTTGGAGCCGGCCACCAGCGCCTGGGTCGTTTCGAGCGACATCAGGCCCCCTCCTCGAAACGGATCTCCACCGCGCGGCGGTGGGCCGTGAGCCCCTCGGCCTCGGCCACCGCGGCCACGGCCGGCAGGATCCGCGCGAGGCCGTCGCGCGTGACGCGGTTGACCTGCATCCAGCGCCCGAACGACTCGACTCCCAGCGGGCTGTAGGCCCGGCCGGCACCGGCCGTGGGCAGGACGTGGTTGGAGCCCGCGGCATAGTCACCGGCGGATTCGGGCGCGAAGGCGCCGAGGAAGAGCGAGCCCGCGTGGCTCAACCGGGCCAGCGCGGCCTCCTCGTCGACGACCACGCACGAGAGGTGCTCGGGGGCGTACTCGTCGGCGAAGGCCAGGGCTTCGTCGATGTCGGCCGTGAGCACGACGGTGCCGGCCGCGCGCACCGACTCAGCCAGCGTGTCGCGGCGCCGGAGCGTCGGCAGCTGGCGCGCGATGTGGGCCTCGACCGCGTCGGCCAGGGGCTCGGAGGGCGTGACCAGCAGCGAGGGCGAGTCGGGTCCGTGCTCGGCCTGGCTGAGCAGGTCGGCGGCGACGTGTGCCGGATCGGCCGAGTCATCGGCCACGACCATGACCTCGGTCGGCCCGGCGGGCATGTCGATGGCGCAGGAGTCGAGCACCTCCAGCTTGGCGGCGGTGACCCAGGCGTTGCCGGGGCCCACGATCTTGTCCACTCGCTCGATCGACTCGGTGCCGTAGGCCAGGGCGCCCACGGCCTGGGCTCCGCCCATGACCCAGAACTCCTCCACCTCCATCAGGCCGGCCGCGCCGAGCAGGGCAGGGGACAGCTCACCCCCCGGACCGGCCGGGCTGGCCACCACGAACCTGCCCACGCCCGCGAGCCGGGCCGGGACCGCGCTCATCAGCAGCGAGGAGGGATAGGCGGCCGTGCCCCCGGGGACGTAGGCCGCCACGCGGTCGAGGCCGCGCCACACCCGGCCTACCTCCACGCCGGGCTCGGTCTCGACCCACTGGGCCGGCGGCGGCACCTCGATGGCGTGGAAGGTCTCGATGTTGCGGGCCATCTGCCCGAGGCCCTCGCGCAGCTCGGCCGGCAGCCGGTCGCGAGCCGCGCGCAGGTCCTCCGGCGGCACGCGCAGGGCGGGCGCCGCAGCGGGTTCGAGCAGGCCACCGCCGTAGCGCGCGTTAGCCTCGCGCAGGGCAGCATCGCCGCCATCGCGCACGGCGTCGACGATGGCCCGCGCCCTGGCCCGGATGTCGGGCGTGGCGGTGGAGGCGCGGTCGGTGAGCGCCCTCCGCTCCGATTCGCTGGCCTCGTCCAGGCGGAGGCGTCGCAGGAGAGGGCCGGTGGGATTGGTCATGGCAGGAGCTTCTCCACGGGAACGACGAGGATGCCGGTGGCGCCGGCTTCACGCAGCGGTACGAGGATGCGGTGGACGTCGTTGGCGCCTACCACCGCGTGCACGGCATGCATGCCCTCGTGGGCCAGCGGGAGCACGCTGGGCGACTCCAGCCCCGGCAGGATGGCCTCGATGGCCTCGAGCGCGCTGTCGGGCGCGTTCATCATCAGGTACTTGACGCCGCGCCCGGCGATGACCGCCTCGATCATCGTGCGCACCTCGGCCATGATGGCGGCCGCCTCGGGGGAGACATCCCTGCGCCCGACGAGGATGGCCTGGCTGGCGAAGAGCGCACCGACCGAGCGGAGGCCGTTCATGATCAGCGTCGAACCGCTCGAGACCAGGTCGACCACGCCGTCGGCGAGGCCCATGGTGGGCGCGACCTCGACCGCGCCGGACACGGTCACGATCTCGGCCTCGATACCGCGCTGCGTGAACGTGGTCTCGGTGGCGCGGGGGTGGCTGGTGGCAAGGCGCAGACCGGCCAGGTCCTCGAGGCTGCGGGCACGCGATTCGTTGGGCACCGCCGCCTCCAGCCGGCAGTAGCCGTAGCCCAGCTCAGCCAGGGTCTCGAGGTCGGCACCGGCCTCGATGAGCAGGTTGGTGCCGGTGATGCCCAGGTCGGCCACGCCGTCAGCCACGAACTCGACGATGTCGTCCGTGCGCACGAAGAGGATGTCGAGCGGGAAGCCCTCGACCTTGGCGGTCAGCGCGCGCGTGCCGTCCTCGAAGCGCAGGCCGGCGTCGTGCAGCAGCTGCAGCGAGGGGGCCTGCATGCGGCCCTTGTTGGGGATGGCCAGCCGCAAACGGCCGGACTCGCTGCCAGGGAACGCGGTGACGCGTCCGTCGGTGGCGATCACGTCGACGACTCCATGGGGCTGGTGCGGTCGAGGGCCTCGCGATAGCCGCCGGTGCCGTGGTTGAGCCACTGCGCGATGCGTGTGACCGTGGCGGTGCTGGCGCCCGTGGTGCGGCTGATCTCGGCGTAGGGAATCCCCTCGTCGAGCAGGCGCACGACATGCCAGCGCTGCGCCAGGTCGTGCAGCTCACGCAACGTGCACAGGTCACGGAAGAAACGCTCGGCCGCGGGGCGGTCTGGCAGCGCGAGGATGGTGTCGAGGAGGTCGCTCGTGTCTTCAGAGCGCCACTCGGTCGGGTCGATGCTCATGGTCTCCCTGGGTGGGCCTGCGGGTCCGTATCGCTATGCTAGCATAGTAGCATGGTAAAACGCTGCTACGACGGTACTGGCCCCGAGGTGGACGCGGCATGGAGCTGATCCCGGCCATCAACCTGCTCGGCGGGCGTGTCGTCCGGCTCTCGAAGGGCGCCTACGACGTGGTCACCGAGTATGGGGATGACCCGGTCGCGGTGGCCCGCAGCTTCGAGGCCGAGGGCGCCGAGCGCATCCACATCGTGGACCTCGACGCCGCTCGCGAGGGGATGTCGAAGCAGGCCGAGACCATCGCCCGGATGGTGGCGGCCGTGGATGTGCCCTGCCAGATCGCCGGCGGGATCCGTGATGCCGACGCGGTGGCCGCAGGTCTGCGCGCTGGCGCGGATCGTGTGGTGCTGGGCTCGGCCCTCATCAGCCGACCGCTCCTGGCCAGGACGCTCTCGGAACGGTACGGGCCCGACCGGATCGTGGCCGCGCTGGACGTGCGCGAGGGGCAGGCGCTCGGTGACGGTTGGGTCGAGGGCGCGCGAGGCGCCGAGGTCATCGGCCTGGCCCAGGCGCTCTCGGGGGCGGGAGTGCGCTGGTTCGCCGTCACCGCCATCGCGCGAGACGGCCAGATGAGCGGCCCCGACCTGGAGCTGCTCGAGGCGGTTCGCGCCGCAGTGCCGGACGCCGCCATCATCGCCAGCGGCGGCGTCAGCTCCCTCGCCGACATCCGCGAGCTGGCCGCACGCGGCTTCGAGGCGGCCATCACCGGCCGCGCGCTCTACGAGGGCGCCTTCACCCTCGCTCAAGCCCTGGCGGCAGCTGCAGGCCGCCAGGTGTAGTCCCAGCGCAGCGATGATCGTTGCGAATCGCCACGCATACGATGTCTGGTCGTCGCCGCTACGCCGCAGGCGGCGGAGGCGACGCGATTGGTGACTCGGCGGGTACCGATCGGCTCTCTTGACTGCTAACGGATGGTGATGTTGCCCTTGGGGACGAGGGGTGGCACGGGAATGTCGAGGTCTTCGTCCAGCATCGCGATGTAGGACGGCTCGTCGCAGTAGCCCGCACCGGGAGCACCGTACGAGAGGAGGGTGTGTCGGTCCGGTTCACCGGTCGCCCGGTTGTCTTCCCACGCCTCCACCAAGTAGTCCCCGACTTGCGCCCCTCCCGCACTTCCTCCGATCACCTTCGTGACCTGGAACTCCACGTACGCGCGGTTCCCGATTCGCGCGAAACAGGTCACCCGCCCACGCTGGATGAAGTTGACGATGGCACCGGCGGCGTCACGGTAGGTCCCCTTCCTCTGGTACGTCCCACGGGAGTCGGTGGGATCACCGGACGCGTTGACGGACACGGTCGCGTTGTTCAAGGGATCGGTGTTCCCCGATGTGGTGGTCAGCGACCCTCGGATGGAGCCGCTCAAATCCTGCGCGCCAGCCGGCGCCGCCACCGCGAACAGCAAGCCGGCGGCCACCAGCCCGACCATCAGCCGCTTCATCATGTCATTCCCCCCTATGGGCACGAACAGTGGGATGGCGACCCGGTTCGGCTGCAGGCAAGGACATCGCGGGCCGCTCGTCGCGCCCGACACCGTGAT
This sequence comes from Chloroflexota bacterium, assembly GCA_050115215.1. Lineage (GTDB taxonomy): Bacteria > Chloroflexota > Limnocylindria > Limnocylindrales > CSP1-4 > JAFMJV01. Next base: position 562 of record JASFQX010000029.1, on the reverse strand, counting down.
TCTCTCGCGGCTCGCAAGCACCCTCGCGCCAGCCAGCATGAAGGCGGGACGCTGGGCGAAGTAGCGCCCCGCAGGCAGCCGAGGCTCGGTGTGTCTAGTCGGCGCGCGGCACTGGCATCGGCGGTAGCCCTCCCGACACGATGTAGCCGCGGACCTCCCAGCCGCAGGGGTCGTCCACGTAGTGATTGACCAAGACGGCGACAAGCCCGTCGTAGGCCCCTTCGCCCAGCAGCACCAGGGTCGCCCACTCGGGCTGCGGGAGTCCGGGCAGGTGCGGTTCCACGCCCGCGCCCTGCCACGCACCCTCGTCGTCCTCGATCCGCACCGTGATCGCGCTGAGCCCCGGGTACGGCTTCGAGTCCATGAGGACCTTGATGTACTCGTCCGTGTTCACGTAGATCGTCCACGTGCCCTCCAGTCGTGGATCGCTGATCTCGTCCACGAGGGGTCGCATGACCGACCCGCGAGTCTCGCGCCGGACGAGTGAGCCCTCATCGAACTGACCGATGAAGACTGGGCGCAGTCGGCCGCGCTCCGCGTCATCGCCGCAGGCGAGCCTGCC
>JASFQX010000028.1:0-9327 GCA_050115215.1 Chloroflexota bacterium | reverse complement strand
ACTTGCCCGCCGCGATGTGGATACCCATGCCGGTGCCGCAGAAGGCGAGGCCCTTCTCGTACTCGCGCTCGGCGATCTTGGCCCCCAGCATGAAGCCCGCCCGGTGGTACATGGGCGTGGTGTCCTGGTCGGGCGTCAGGTCCTCGACCGTCCAGCCCTTGTTGATCAGGTGCGTCTTCACCGCTTCCTTCAGCGGGAAGCCGGCAAAGTCGGCGCTGACCACGACGAACTTGTCCCTGGCTGTCTTCATGCGGTCCGTCCTTTCCCCTCTCTGGGTCGAGCCAGCGGGTGCTGGGCTGCGGTCGATGGTACGCGGAGTCAGAGCCCGCGGGTTCAGCCTGGGCCGGACGGCCGTGGTGGGCCTACTCCGACCAGGACGGGCTGAAGTCCGAGCCGCGATGCTCACCGTCGCCAGCGGGTCCGTTGCCGCTTACGTCGACCTGGCCGCTGCCGTCCGCGTTCATCAGGTAGATGTCGCGCGAGGGCCCGCGGTCGGTGGCGAAGGCCAGCATCGTGCCGTCGGGCGACCAGCTGGGCTGGCCGTCGAAGCCCGGTGAGTCCGTCAGCTGCGTGACCCCTGATCCGTCGGCCGCCATCACGTAGATCTCGCGGTCGCCGCTCCGCTCGGACGAGAAGGCGATCCTCGTCCCGTCCGGTGACCACCGGGGCTCGGCGTCGCCGGGACCCTCGGTCAGGGGCAGCGCATCGCTGCCGTCGGCGGCGATGGAGACGATCCGTCCGTCGCCCAGCGTCCGGTAGGCGATGCGTGTCCCGTCGGGTGACCAGGCAGGATCGAGGGCGCCGCCCGGCTCCGCCGTGAGCATCTCCGGCGGGCTGGAGCCATCGGCCGGGATGACCCACACCTGCGGTGTCAAGCCACCGGTCTCGGGGATCTGCTCTCCGTCCGGGTCCTCGCCGTCGTAGGCGATGCGTGTGCCGTCGGGGGACCAGGTCGGGCGCATCTTGTACGTGCGATCGCCGTACAGCTGTTGCGGCTCGCCGCCCGTGATCGGCTGCAGGTACAGATCGTAGGCTCGCAGGTAGCTCCCGCTCGCGGTCAGGGCGCTGGGGTTGTCCCGGTCGGACGCGAACGCGATGGTGGTGCCGTCGGGTGAGATCCGTGCGCTGAAGTCGTTCGTCTCACCCAGAGTCAGCCGCTGTGGCTCGACGGCGCCTGCCTCCAGCACCCACACGCTGAGGCCGCCGTCGCGGGCACGGTCCGACGTCCAGACCAGGCGGCCCAGCGGCAGGCTCCCGGTCGCGTCGGTCGCCTCGGGTCGGGCACCGTCGTCCTGGCCCACGGCGATGGCCGACACCACGAGGGCGCCGACGGCGGACAGGGCGACGGCACGGCGGACACGCCGGGATCGCGGGTCGGCTCGACGCATGCCCGCTAGCCCTCGCAGTCGATCTCGAAGGTGCCCTCGACCGGGTCGGAGTCGGGAGCCCACTGGTTGACGAAGGTCGCGGTCCCAGACGCGGAGGCGCCGTCGAGCTCGAACTCGCCCACGCCGCTGCCGGTCACGGACTCGTCCCCCTGGTCGGCGACCCAGGAGGCGTTGGTCTCGTTGTCCTCGACCTCGATGGCCGGGGGATCGTAGCGGTCGTCGGCGTACGTCTCCCAGTCGACGGGCGGGACCTCCATGTCGACGGTGATGTCGCGTCCGTCGGTCGCGTAGCCGTTGCCCTGGATCATCCCGAAGATGCTGCGACACAACCCCACGTACGTGGTCGTTCCGATCGTGGCCGTGCTGGCGAGGGAGAACTCATACGTCTCGTCTCCGATGGTCACCACCGCCGTGCCCGTGTCGCTGGCGAGATCCTCGAGCGAGCTCGCGGCGTCGCCTGTGCCGGTGTCCTGGGCAGCAGCCTCGGTGTCCGCGGCGTCCTCGACAGCGTCAGCGCTCTCGTCGACGGCAGTCCCGCTGGTTGGTGCTGCGGTGAGGTCAGCCGTCGCCGCCGCATCATCGTCATCACCGCTGTCCCCGCAGGCCGCCACGACCAGCACCAGCGACAGGAGCCCCGCCGGCCAGCTGAGGGCACGAAGCGCGCCGCCGGGCTGACGGCGCGGTGAGTCGGTCGCTGATGTGGACACTCGCGTCATGTCGTATCGATCCTCCTGCTGGTGGCGTCCGTGGGCGTCGAAGGGCCAAGGCTACCGAACGGTGGCAAGCCCCCCGTCGGGCCAACGGCGTATCCGCGCCAGGCCGGGCCTGGCGCGAGCCTCGATACTGGGACAGAGCGACCGGAGGACCAGGGAGGAGCACGATGCCTGAGCGCAAGGAGATCGGATACCGGGAGGCCCGCGACATCGTCGCCGACGTCGGAGACCGGCTGGAGGAGCAGGGACGCGGAGCGGCGGTTGCCGTCGTCGACGCCCACGGCGAGCTGGTCGCGTTCCTGCGCACCGATGGCTGCAAGCTGCCGTCGGTCACCATCGCCGTCAACAAGGCGTTCTCAGCGGCTCGCGAGGGCGTGGAATCGAGCAGCCTGGGCGAGCAGTCACGCCGGGAAGGGTTCCCCCTCACCAACTTCGGCGACCCACGCTACGTGGGCTGGGGTGGCGGCGTCCCGATCATCGAGCATGGCGCTGTGATCGGAGCAGTGGGGGTCAGTGGCTTGCCCGAGGCCGACGACGTCGAGCTGGCTCGCTGGGCCGTGGCGCAGCACGCTGCTCGCACCTGAGCGCCGTCTGAGCGCTGTCGCCCGGCGACGAGGAATCATCGCTGACGAGGGTGGGGTGCCTGTCTTGGACACGACCGACGCAGGGTAGTACCGTTCCGGCCTGCGCATATGGGGGTAGACATCCGGAGGTCGGACGATGGCTGGTAAGAAGTCGTTCCTTGGGTTGGTCACGGCGGTAGCCCTGGCAGGCTCGCTCTCGGGCGCCGCCGCGGCGCAGGACATGCCGAGCCCACCCGAAGGCCAAGCGTGGACGCTGACCGCTTACACGGACGAGGCGGGCCTGGCCACGGTGCCCGAGGATTTGAGCGCGAGCCTCCTGCTGGCTGATGGTGTCGCGTCCGGCAGCACCGGCTGTAACCGCTTCTCAGGCAGCTACGAGCTCGACGGCGCATCACTGAACATCGCACCCGAGCTGGCCCTGACGCAGATGGCCTGTGAACCGGCCGCAGAGACGCTCCAGGATCGGTACCTGGCCCTGCTGCCCACGACGGCATCGTGGCAGTCGACCGCTGAGGGGATCCAGCTCCTGGACGCCGGGGGCGCCGTCATCCTCGAGTACGCCGCCGGGGAGCCGGACCTGTCGACCGTGGTGGCCTTGCTGGAGCAGCTGCGGGCTGAGGTGAGCGAGCTGCAGTCGCGCGTGGATGCGCTCGAAGCCGGTGGCGCGGCGGACGGCGGGACCCAGGCGGGCGACAGCGCGACGGCGTCCAAGCCGGCCGCACCGCGGTCCCGCGGCCGGGTCCGGACCACGTTCCCCGAGTGGATGCGTGATGGTCTGCCGCCGGACCAGATCGAGGACCTGAACCGCGACGTCGTTCGCTGGCGCGACCGCGCCGACGACGAGGACGGCTACCGTGTCTACGCCCGTCGCGGCTTCTGCGAGCTGCGGCCCGGCGCGGACCCGAACCAGGCCCTCGACGAGGATGACTTCCGACGATCGCGCACGAAGGCCGTGCTGATCGACGAGCTGCCGGCGGACACGACCCGCTACCGGCCCGATCACGAAGGCATCGATGCCGCGCTGCCGGTAGTGCCGGAGTCGCCCTACTCGAACGACGAGTTCTACGACCTCTACGTGGCCGCGTTCAACGATGCCGGCGAGACCAAGCCGGTGCGAGTCGCGTCGTTCTTCCTGACACCGGAGTTCCGCTGCCCCTAGACCGGGGCGAACGCCGACCCCCTAGCGCGCGCCGGGCTGGGCGAGCTGCTCCAGCGACAGCTGGGACAGGCTGGGCAGCACCAGGTGCGCCTGCGCGAGGACGTCATCGGCAGGCGGGAACCGGGGATCGGGCACGGCGATGACCTTCATGCCCGCCCGGACGCCGGCCAGGATCCCGTTGCCGGAGTCCTCCAGGCACACGCACTCGTCCGGCCGCAGGCCCAGTCGCTCGGCTGCCGCGAGGTAGACGTCCGGCGCTGGCTTGCCCGCCCCGATCTCGTCGGCGGTCACGATGACCCCGAACTTGCCCTGCATCGCGACGTCCGCCGTGACCGCCTCCACGAGCGTGGGGTGCGAGCCAGAGGCGAGGGCCGTACGGAAATGCCCGTCCGCCAGGTCGACCGCGTCCACGGCGCCGGGCAGGTAGGGAACGCCGGCCTCGTACGCCGCGACCATGCGGGTGATGACCTGATCCACGACCTCCTGCGGCGAGAGGGTCAGGTCGAGCCGCTCGATCATGTAGTCGGCCCACTCCCGGGTGCTGACGCCCATGACCGCCTTGTGGTCATCCTCGGTCCAGGCTGCGCCGGCCTCGTCGGCCATCGAGCGGCGGACGCTGTCCCACACCGGCTCCGAGTCGACCAGCAGGCCGTCCAGGTCGAAGATGACGGCTTCGATCACCACACGCTCCCTCTCCTCGTGCCTCCCGCCTTCGCCACTGCGCCAGGCGTGTTGCCGACAGGGTGGCAGGTCCAGCGGTCTCCCGGGCCACGAGCGCGTACCGGGACTACCCCACCGGTTACCAACTGGCCATGGCTGCCGCGGGCTGGCGCCCGCAGGCTGGGACGTCCCATGCAACCTGCCACGCTGAGCCTGGTCCTGGAACGCGGGGCCGAGGACATCCACGAGCCCGATTTCTCCGCCTACGCGCCGCTGGTCAGGTTCGAAGCCTTCCTGCCGGCCCAGCGCATGTTCGGGTGGGTACGACTCGACGCCGATCGGCTCACCGATCTGCTCAACGCACACGATCTCGTGCGGCTCTCCAACGTGCTGGTGGAAGAGAACCGGGACGGCAAGGCGGTGCTCACCGACGAGACGCTCATCCCGCGCTCCGAGATCGTCGCCGTCGTGGCCAGTGGGCCACGCGGGAACCCGGCGCGTCGCCTGCCGACTCGCGCACACCCGGTGCTCATCGAGTCGGGCAGCTATCGGGTCGGCGGCCTGGTCCACGCTCCGCCCGGCGTGGAGCCCGCGGAGCGATTGCGGTCCGGCCCGATGGTGCCCCTGACCGAAGCCTGGCTGGAGTACCGCTGGGGCGAGCGAGACCGCCACGACACGATGGACACGATCATCGTCAACTGCCGCGCGGCGACGCGCATCGAGGTGGTCGGCGACCCGGTCGCAAGCTGACCGCGGCCCTCGTCCCTCGCGCGGCCGCGATCGCCCCGGCCCGGATGCGTGGCGCCCCTGCGCGGGCGCCTTGCCGCGATGGGCGATGATGGGCGCCGGAGGTGCAGATGGACGCCAGGCTCATCTCGTTCGGGCTCATCGAGGTCGATGGACAGCGTTTCGAGCACGACATCGTCATCGAGCAGGGGAGGATCCGGAAGCGCAAGAAGGGGCCCTCGAAGACCTACCGCGAGGACTTCGGTCACACGCCCCTCTCGGCCCACGAGGCCATCCCCTGGTCGGCACCGACGCTGATCGTGGGGACGGGGGTGTCGGGTCAGCTGCCGATCATGCCCGAGGTACGCGAGGAGGCGGAGCGGCGCGACGTGACGATCATCGCCGAGCCGACCGCGGAGGCCTGTGACCGCTTCCGCCGGGCGGATCCCCGAACGGTTTCGGCGATCCTGCACGTCACCTGTTGAGCGCCCGGTCGCTCGGGAGCGACCGGTGGGCACAGGTGCTGTCCGCTCAGCCGGTCGGGCGCGCGACCGACTCGAACAGGTAGTGCGAGACCCCGTACTGCTGGCCCCCGTCGAGGGCGAAGGACTCGGCGCAGACGATGAAGAAGAGCCGCCAGTTGACCCACCAGCGGCGGGCATCAGCCTGGCCGTAGGTATCGACGAGGACCGGCCAGACCGGTTCCCGCACCGCGTCGAGCCGCTCCAGCCAGGCCTCCAGGGTCCGAGCGTAGTGCTGGCCATCCATGTGCCAGTCGGCCGCCACCTCGAGGTCGGCGTCGAACTCCCGGAACAGGTCGTGCGCCGGCATCGTGCCGCCGGTGAAGAAGTAGCGCCCCATCCAGTCGTCGCCCTCGAAGGTGTAGGCGTATCGACGGTGACTGAACACGTGCACGAAGCAGCGACCGCCCGGCGCGAGCCAGCGGCGGATATTGCGGAAGGCGAGCTCGTAGTTGCGCACGTGCTCGAGCATCTCGATGGAGACGACACGGTCGAAGCGCCGCTTGGTGTCGAACTCGGCCACGTTCCCGACCTCGTGCTCCACGTTGGTGATGCCGCGGCGGGCGGCCTCCTCGCGGATGTACTCGCCCTGTGAGCCGGAGTTGGACACCGCCAGCACGCGTGTCCCGGGATAGCGCTCGGCGACGTAGAGCGAGAGCGAGCCCCAGCCACAGCCGAGATCGAGGATCTCCATGCCCTCGGTGATGCCGGCCCGTTCGCAGCTGAGGGCGAGCATCGCGTCCTCGGCCGCCGCGAGGTCGTCGACGCCGGCTGGCCAGTAGCAGGACGAGTACTTCATGCGCGGGCCCAGGAACTGGCTGAAGAAGCCCGCCGGTACTTCGTAGTGCTGCTCGTTGGCGGCATCGGTGTGGACGGCGATGGGTTGCTGCCGCAGCTCGTCGGCGAAGCGTCGCATGGCGGCCTGCGGATCGCTGCCGAAGTCTCGTTCGAGGCTGGCGTGGTGTCGACCGAGTCGCATCCTGATGGCCCGCCGCAGGAGTCCGTCGGGCACGACGTCGAGGGCCAGGATGCGTTCGTACCACATGGCGCGCAGTGTGCCAAACCTGGGCCGGCCGCGGGGACCCGCAGCCGCCCGGGCGGCGTATCCTCGAAACTCGACGTGAGGTGGCGTCGAGCGCGAGCACGAAGGAGCGACAGATGAGCCAGCAAGGCGGCATGGGTCGAGCGGAGTGGCTGTCTGTCTTCGCCGTGGTGGCCGCCATCGGCGTGGGCCTCGTCACCGCCTTCGCGGGCAGCCAGAACGGCCAGCTCGTGGGCAGCATCCCGGTCTTCGCGCTCTGCGTCGCGCTCGCCTTCATCATCCAGTGGGTCGTCTTCGTGCCCTCGTACCAGCGCCAGACCGAGCGCTACTTCGACCTCACCGGCAGCCTGACCTACATCAGCGTCACCGTCGCTGCCGTCGTCCTCTCGCCGGTGCGCGACGAGCGCTCGCTGCTGCTGCTGGTGCTGGTCCTGATCTGGGCCGTGCGCCTGGGGACGTTCCTCTTCCGCCGCATCCAGCAGGCCGGCAAGGACGACCGCTTCGATGCGCTCAAGCCGTCGCCGCTGCGCTTCCTGGCGGTTTGGACCATCCAGGGCCTGTGGGTGAGCCTGACCCTGGCTGCCGCACTGGCCGCCATCACGGCCGACACCCGCGAGCCGATCGGCGCGTTCGCGTTGCTGGGGCTGGTCATCTGGATCGTCGGCTTCGGCATCGAGGCCGTGGCCGACTGGCAGAAGAGCCGCTTCCGCGCCGATCCCGCCAACCGTGGCCGCTTCATCGACAGCGGCCTGTGGGCCTGGTCGCGCCACCCCAACTACTTCGGCGAGATCGTGCTCTGGGTCGGAGTGGCCGTCATCGCGGTCCCGGTACTGTCGGGCCTGCAGTGGCTGACCCTCATCTCACCGCTCTTCGTGGCTCTCCTGCTGACACGCATCAGCGGCGTGCCCATGCTCGAGCGCAAGTCGGACGAGCGCTGGGGGGGACAGCCGGACTACGAGGCCTACAAGTCGCGGACGCCGGTGCTCATCCCCCGGCCGCCGCGCGCGGATTGACCGGTCGGTCTGCGACCGGACACCGCCGGCGATCGACCACGAGACCGTGTTGCGGAGCTTCATCGACTGGTTCTTCCGGGACCGGCGCACGGGCAGGGTCCTCGTCGCGCACCTCCCCAACCTGCCCATCCTGCTGTGGATGGCCACGGTGGTGGCTCGCCAGTTCGTCGAGCGCAGTTCGGACCTCTATCTCGTCCTGGAGTGGGCGGGCATGGTGACCCTTGGCTGGTGGGCTGTGGACGAGCTCGTCCGGGGCGTGAACCCCTGGCGCCGGACACTCGGCGTGGGTGGATGCATCGTCGTCGTCGCCGGCGTCGTCGGGCGCGTCGCCTGAGGGTGAGCGGGTCGAACCCCGGGCGAACCGTGGGCAGCCGATACCTCGGCCTCGACCTGGCCTGGTCCGAGCGCGCTGGCTCGGGCGTGTGCGTCCTCGACTCGCACGGGACGATCCTCCACGAGGACCAGCTGCCGCCAGGGCAGCTGACCGGCTGGGTGTGCCGCTGGCGTGGTCAGCGCAGCGTGCTGGCGCTCGATGCCCCACTGGTGGTGCCGGCGGGTTCCCCGGCGCTCAGACCCGTCGAGCGAGAGTTGCATCGACGCCATGGCCGCTTCCGGGCCGGACCCTTCCCCGGCGGTGCTGCCTCCAGCGCCATGCGCGGCCGTGACCGTTCGCCGGCCGGTGCGCTGGCGGCGACGGTCGGCGGCTACGTCCTCGATCCCACCGACACCACGTCCGCCCATCGGGCCATCGAAGTGTTCCCGGCTCCCACCTGGATCGAGCTCTTCGGGCTCTCCGAGCGGGTCGTCTACAAGCGCGGTCCGAAGGCTGCGCGGGCGGCGGGCCTCGAACGGCTGCGGTCGCTGCTCGACCGCCTCGCGGCCAGCGATCCGCCCCTGCGTGCCCCGGCGGGGAATCGTCTGGACGGACTGGTCGCCACCGCACGCACGGCCGATCAGTGGAAGGCCGTGGAGGACATCATCGACGCCCGCCTCTGTGCCTACGTCGCGCAGCTCTGGGACCTGGAGGGCACGGCCGACTGGATCGTGACGGGGGAGGGGACCTGGCGCGACGGCTACGTCATCATCCCGGAACGCGCTACCGGAGGCTTGCCCGCCGGCGCGTGATCGACGGTCAGAGTGCCTGGCGTATGCTCGTGCCATGGCGCGAACGGAGCATCTCGACGTCACGGGCAAGCTGGCTCGGCTGGGCGCCGACTCGGCGAACGGCGTCGCGGTCGAGGTCTTCAAGGCGCTGGGCAACGAGTCCCGCTGGCGCATCCTGAGCTACCTCGGTGAGCGCTTCGTGACGGTCAACCAGATCGCGCGCGACCTGGGGCTGCCCGCATCGACCGCCAGCCGGCACATCGCTCTGCTGGAGGAGGCCGGGCTGGTCCATACCGGGATGCGGCCGGCGTCCAGGGGGCTGGAGAAGGTGGTCGCGCGCAAGTTCGAGGCCATCCTCATCGACCTGCCGGACCGGGACGGCCACATCGATCAGGTGGTCGAGATCAGCATGCCCAT